>NZ_JBUEGC010000047.1:0-54087 GCF_054963655.1 Streptomyces sp. HSS9-12
GTGCTTGCAGTAGAGGTTCGCCGCCAGTGCGGCTTGAGGGGTGTGCCGCAAAACCCATACGGCTCCGCGGCAACCCGAGATACGTTACGGATCCGGCAGGCCCGTGTCAAGAGGCGGACCTCCCGGCTGCGGGCCGCTCCTCGGCCGACGGTTGGTGTCAGTCGAGGTCGCTCAGCCGACCGTCGGAGTCCGGCTGGGTCTCCTCCACGCGGCGAAGCAGGCGGCCGAGCATCTCGCCCAGCTGCCGACGCTCCTTGTCGGAGAGGTCCTGGAGCAGGTTCTCCTCAAAGACCGAGGCCATCCGCATCGCCTCGAGCCACTTCTCGCGCCCCTCGGCCGTCAGCTCGACGATCACCCGCACGCGGTTGCTCTCGTCGCGCTCCCGCGTGACCAGCCCTTCGGCGGCCATCCGGTCGATGCGGTGTGTCATGGCGGCCGGCGTGAGGCCGAGCCGCTTCGCGAGGTCACCGGGGCCCAGTTGGTACGGCGGCCCGGAGAGGACGAGGGCCTTGAGGACCTCCCACTCGGCGTTGCTGATCCCGAGGTCGCCGGTCTGTCGTCCGTAGGCGACGTTCATCCGGCGGTTGAGCCGCTGGAGCGCCGAGACGATCTGCTCGACCTGCGGGTCAAGATCGCGGAACTCGCGCTGGTAGGCCGCGATCTGCTCTTCGATGCTCGGCTCGTCCGGGCCTGAGCCCGAGCCTGCGTCTGCCTGGGCGTGGGCGGTGTCAGCCATGCCTCGAGTATCGCACGAAACTCATTGGCTTTGAAGTCCTTCTTATTGTACTCTTTAGCATCGAACTTTAGGCCTGAAGTCTTCAGTCTTCGACTCTCCATGTTCCTTCACAACCTGTAGGAGGTGAGCGTGACCACCGCGATGGGGGCAGCGCTGCGCCGGATTCAGCTGGGCAATGCGCTGAGCGCGTTCGGCAACGGCTTCACGGTCCCGTTCCTGTTCATCTATGTGGCACAGGTGCGTGATCTCGGCGCGGGTACGGCTGGTGCGGTGCTCGCGGTCCTCGCCATGGCTGCGCTGGCCGTACTCCCGTTCACGGGTCGGGTCATCGACCGGCGAGGCCCGCTGCCCGTAGCCATCGCGGGGTCGGTGGCGGCCGCCGTCGGGTCGTTGACTCTCGGACTGGTCAGCCACGAGGCCCTGGTCATCGCCGCGGCGGGGCTGATGGGGGCGGGTATCGCGGTGATCCAGCCGTCGCTGGCCACGATGATCGTGTGGTGCTCGACGACGGCGACCCGGTCGCGCTCCTTCGCCGTGCAGTTCTTCCTCAACAACCTGGGGCTCGGCGCCGGCGGCCTGCTCGCCGGGCTCATCGTGGACACCTCGCGGCCGTCGAGCTTCGTCACCCTGTTCTCGATCGAGGCCGTGATGTTCCTGGTGCTGGGGGCGACGGTCGCGACCGTACGGCTGCCCAGCGCGCCCACGGTCCAGGACGCCGTGCCGACCGGCGGCCGGACGAAGGGTGCCTGGCGGAGCCTGCTCGGCGACCGGGCGATGGTGCAGCTGTGCGTACTGGGCTTCGTGATGTTCTTCGCCTGCTACGGGCAGTTCGAGGGGGGCCTGGCCGCCTACGCCGTCGAGGTCACCCGGATCTCACCCGCGATGCTCGGTGCGGCGCTCGCCGCCAACACCTCGGTGATCGTGCTCGCGCAGTTCGTGGTGCTGAAGCTGGTGGAGCGGCGACGGCGCAGCCGGGTCATGGCCCTGGTCGGCCTGATCTGGACGCTGGCGTGGGTGGCGGCCGGGGCCTCCGGGCTGGTCCACGGGAACCGCACGTTCGCGACGGCGGCGATCATCTCGACGTACGCGCTCTTCGGGCTCGGCGAGGTGATGCTGTCGCCGACCGTGGCTCCGCTGGTGGCGGACCTGGCGCCGTCCTCGCTGCTGGGGCAGTACAACTCCGCCTTCGCTCTGGTGAAGCAGCTGGCGCTGGCGGTGGGTCCGGCGGTCGGCGGGATCTTCGCCGGCGCGGGCCTGTACACCTCGTACATCGCCCTGCTCATCGGGTGTTCGCTGCTCATCACGGTGCTTGCGCTGTGGCTGGGGCGGGGGCTCAGCGCGGCACAGGACAGGCCGGGCGGAACCTCCATCGTCGTACGGGCCTCCGTGCCGAAGGCCGTGCCGCGGCCTCGTACCGAGCAGCCGGAGCCTGAGTGCGAGCCCGGACCGGCGGATGCCGCGGCTGTGGCCGCCGGCGCCTGACCCTTCGCGGCTCCCCGTATGTGTGCTGCCGGTGGGCTGGTCAGCTGCTGACCAGCCCACCGGCAGTGCTGTTTTCAAGCCGCCGGGAGCGCGAACTCGCACCAGACCGCCTTCCCACCGCCCGGGGTGCGGCGCGAGCCCCATGAGGACGCGATCGTCGCGACGATCGAGATCCCGCGGCCGGCCTCGTCCACCGGCTCCGCGCGCCGCCGCCGCGGCAGATGCTCGTCGCCGTCCGTGACCTCGATGATCAGTCGGCGGTCCGTACGGCGCAGGCGCAGCCGCATCGGCGGGGTGCCGTGCTGGAGGGAGTTGGCGACGAGTTCGCTGGTCGCCAGGACGCCCAGGTCACGCAGTTCGCTTGGGAACCGCCAGCTGGCCAGCACCCCTGATGCGAAGGCGCGTGCCCGCGGGGCGGCCTCCACCCCGCCCAGCAGTTCCAGCGCCGCGTTGTGGAAGAGCCCCGCGTCCTGGCCGGTGCGCGCCGGGTGCTGGAGGACGAGCACGGCGACGTCGTCGTCGTGGTCCGCGGTGACGCCCAGGGCGCGGATGAGGCGGTCGCACATGACCTGGGGCGAGCCGGTCGCGCCCGCGAGGGCGCTTTCGAGGGCGGCGACGCCTTCGTCGATGTCCTCGCCGCGCCGCTCGACCAGGCCATCTGTATAGAGGACGGCGGTGGAGCCGGGGCCGAACGGTACGGAGCCGGAGGTGTGCAGCCAGCCGCCGGTGCCCAGCGGTGGGCCGGTGGGCTCGGCGGCACGGCGGACCGTGCCGTCCGGGCCGCGGACGATGATCGGGAGGTGGCCCGCGGAGGCGTAGACCAGGCGGCCCTCGTTGGGATCGTGGACGGCGTAGACGCAGGTGGCGATCTGACTGGCGTCGATCTCGGCGGCGAGGCCGTCGAGGAGCTGGAGCACCTCGTGCGGGGGGAGGTCGAGGCGGGCGTAGGCCCGTACGGCGGTGCGCAGCTGGCCCATGACGGCGGCCGCACGGACACCGCGGCCCATGACGTCGCCGATGACCAGGGCGGTGCGGCCGGCGCCGAGGGTGATGACGTCGTACCAGTCGCCTCCGACCGCGGCGTCGGTGCCGCCGGGCTGGTAGGTGGCGGCGACGCGGAGGTCGTCGGGCTGCTCGAGCTCTTGCGGGAGCAGGCTGCGCTGGAGGGTGACGGCTGCCTCGCGCTGGCGGCGCTCACTGGCCCGCAGCCGCTCGGCGGCCTCGACCTGGTCGGTGACGTCGGCGGCGAAGACCAGCACTCCGCGGTGGGGCTCCGGGGCGCCGTCGGAGGCGTCGTCGGTGTCCCGGACCGCGCTGTCGGCCGGGATGTCGATCGGGCTGCAGGTGAAGGTGTAGTAGCCGTGGCGGGACTGGCCGCCGCCTACGGAGGCGCGGGTGACCCGGCGGGACTTGACCGTACGGGGCTTGCCACTGCGGTGGACCTGGTCCATCAGCGGGAGCAGGCCCAGCTCCGCGAGCTCAGGGAGCGCTTCATGGGCGGGCGCGCCGGGGGCGCGCGGGCCGAAGACGGCGGCGTAAGCGCCGTTGACGTACGCGATGCGGTGCTCGGGGCCATGAACGACCGCGACCAGGCCCGGGACCTGGCCGAGGACTTCCAGCACGGAGAGTCCGGCGACGCCGAGGGGAGCGGGCGCGGTGGCAGGCTCGCCGGTGGACCCGGCGGGCGGGACGGGCACGGCGGACTGCTGATGCTCACCGCGCGCCGCGGGCACGGGGCTTCCACCGCCGGCGGGCGCCGCGGCAGGCTGAGGCTGCCGAGGCCGCGCGGCACGGTCGGTCCGTGCGGCGGTGCGCCGCTGTGTTCCGGGGAGCCGGGCGCTCCAGCGCGTGAAGTTCACTGAGTTTTGCCTCGTGATGTCGCTTCGGGTCAGCCAGGCCGCCCGGGGTGCAGCAGGGCGTTCGGATTCGTAATTGGCAGATATGAGCCCACCCATGGTCACACGTCCAGTGTGGCCGACCGGACTGACATAGGTCAGACGCGGCTGGGCGCTGGGGAGTTCCGGGCTCCGCCGGGCGTGCCGCCCACCAATCACGTGGTTTCGTTGTGGCGGCCCGTACCGGCGGCGAGTTCGAACTCCGCGCGCGGGTTCTCGAGCGAACCCAGCGAAACGATTTCTCGCTTGAAGAACCCGGCCAGGGTCCACTCGGCGAGCACGCGCGCCTTGCGGTTGAAGGTCGGCACCCGGCTGAGGTGGTACGCGCGGTGCATGAACCAGGCGGGGTAGCCCTTCAACTTCCGTCCGTAGACGTGGGCGACGCCCTTGTGGAGGCCGAGGGAGGCCACCGAGCCGGCGTACGCGCGCCGGTACTCGTGCAGCGGCTCGCCGCGCAGCGAGGCGAGGATGTTCCCGGCGAGCACCTTCGCCTGGCGGAGCGCGTGCTGGGCGTTGGCGGCGCACGTCGCATCGGGATCGTCGGAGGTGAGGTCCGGGACGGCGGCCGCGTCGCCCGCGGCCCAGGCGTGCTCCACCCCGTCGATCTGGAGGGTGGCCTTGCAGGTCAGACGGCCGCGCCCGTTACGGGGAAGGTCGGTCGCGGCGACGATGGGGTGCGGTTTGACGCCCGCGGTCCACACGAGGGTGCGGGTGGGGAAACGGGAGCCGTCGCTGAGCACCGCCACCCGGTCCTCGCACGACTCGAGGCGGGTCTGCAGGCGTACGTCGATGTTGCGGCCGCGCAGCTCGCGTACGGCGTAGCGGCCCATCTCCTCGCCAACCTCGGGCAGGATCCGGTCGGTCGCCTCGACCAGGATCCACTTCATGTCGGACGCCGAGATGTTGTGGTAGTAGCGGGACGCGTCGCGGGCCATGTCCTCCAGCTCGGCGAGAGCCTCCACTCCCGCGAAGCCGCCGCCGACGAAAACGAAGGTGAGGGCCGCGTCGCGGACGTCGGGGTCGCGGGTGGAGGAGGCGATGTCCAGCTGCTCCAGCACGTGGTTGCGCAGGCCGATGGCCTCCTCGACGGTCTTGAAACCGATGCCGTGGTCGGCCAGGCCGGGTACCGGGAGGACGCGGGAGATCGAGCCGGGGGCGAGGACCAGTTCGTCGTAGGGCACCTCGATGGCGCCTGTGCCCTCTTCCTCGGTGGCGAGGGTGGTGACGGTCGCGGTGCGCTTGGCGTGGTCGATGGATTTCGCCTGCCCGATGACCACCTGGCACTCGTCGAGGACCCGGCGCAGCGGGACCACGACGTGCCGAGGGGAGATCGCGCCGGCGGCCGCCTCGGGGAGGAAGGGCTGGTACGTCATATACGGCTCGGGGTCGAGCACGACGACCTTGGCCTCGCCGGGCTTCAGCTTCCGCTGGAGGCGCAGCGCGGTGTACATCCCGACGTAGCCACCGCCGACAACGAGAATGCGCGCCGGTTCCTTCACAGAGGGTCTCCTCGCGACGTAGCTCCACCCCAGGGGGTCCGCTGCCGGGGGCCGGCCCGCAGCGGAGCCACTGACGATCGCTGTGTCCCCGGGAAAACACAGCACCTTCCCATGAGGCACCCGCGGCGAGCATTTGTCCACAGGCCCAGCGAATTGTGTGAGCGGTGGAAGCAATGAGTCCGGAGCGTCGGCCCGCTGCGGGCGCGGGGCAGCGGTGCAGGTCAGGGTGGAGGACGGGGACGAGCGGGGGTATCAAATCGGGGCGGATCGGGCGCGTACTCCGATCGGAGGGCGCGCCGTACGGAACTGCTCCCTCTTCTTTCTTGACCTGGGCTCAACTATCTTCGTACTCCGTCGGGGTGCTCGACCCGCTCCCCGACCGTCACGGCGGGGAGAGTCTCCGGGGGGAGACGTCATACACCGGGGGAACACGTATGCATATTCAGGGCTCTACTACTCATGTATCCGCTGCCCTGGGCTTTGACGAGGACGAGCGCGCGGTGTCGGCGGACGGCGCCGGAGTCGGCGTCGGCCCGGGGGGAGCCGGGGCGGGAGCGGCCGGGCCCGGAGGATCCGGGGCAACGGGGCGCTCGGCGCCGCTGCGAGTGGACGCGCAGCGCAATCTGGAGCACGTCCTGCGGGCGGCGCGCGAGGTCTTCGGCGAGCTGGGGTACGGCGCGCCGATGGAGGACGTGGCGCGGCGGGCGCGAGTCGGCGTGGGCACCGTGTACCGGCGGTTCCCCAGCAAGGAGGTGCTGGTCCGGCGGATAGCCGACGAGGAGACGGCCCGGCTCACGGATCAGGCCAGGGCCGCGCTGGGGCAGGAGGACGAGCCGTGGTCGGCGCTGTCCCGGTTCCTGCGCACGTCGGTGGCTTCCGGCGCGGGCCGGCTGCTGCCACCGGAGATACTGCGGGTCGGGGCCGATCCGCAGCCGGGGGCGGTGACAGCCGGGGCTGACGTGGTGGAGGCGGCCCAGCCATCCGATGCGGCGGGTGCGGTCGAGGGTGCCGCGGCTTTGGAGGGCCCGCGGGCCTGCGAGACGGCGGGGGTCGCCGAGACCGCCGAGGGGCGGGTGCCGCACCAGCGGCAGGCAGCCCGGCCGGAGCAGTCCGAAGCGGGGACCGTAGAGGCGGTCGGCCAGGGCGGCGGCCGGAGCGGGAGCGCGGCGGCGCTGCTCGAGGTGGTCGGACGGCTGGTCGAGCGGGCCCGGGCGGCCGGTGAGCTGCGCAGCGATGTGACGGTGGCCGATGTGCTGCTGGTGATAGCCACGGCAGCGCCGTCCCTGCCGGATCCGGCGCAGCAGCAGGCGGCATCGGCGCGGCTGCTGGACATCCTGCTGGAGGGCCTGCGTTCCAGGCCGGTTGGCTAAGGATCGCCCCTTCTGTCGTATGTCCGAGCGTATGTGGGTGCGTGCCCCGATCGAGTGAGCTACGTCTGCTGTCTCATACGAAGCCACCCCGGACGAGTGGTTGAAGGCGTTGAACGGGTAGGTAGTTGAGCGGCGTGTGACACGCTGACGCATGTTCAAGTCTGACGGGCGTGTACGGGGGCTTCCGCTATGGGAGTTGACGGGCGAGGCGAGCCACTCGGTGGTGGCGGGGCGCGCAGCGGCGGGAAGGGGCAGGCGGGCGGATTGCCCCAGCGCCAGGCGTCGGCTCCGGGGCAGGGGCCCGGGTCGGCTCCGGGTCAGGGGCCTCGGCGGGTGCCGGGGCAGGGGCCCGGGTCGGCTCCGGGGCAGGGGCCTCGGCGGGTGCCGGGGCAGGGGCCCGGGTCGGCTCCGGGTCAGGGGCCTCGGCGGGTGCCGGGGCAGGGTGGGCCGCTCGTTCCTGAGCCGGGTGCGGATCTGAGTGTTCCGCAGCAGCGAACCGTCGCTGACACGGACCCAGCCGGCGCCTCCGCTGCTGGTCCTGCTGGTCCTGTTGCTCCTCCTGCCGAGGCTGCCGCTCACGCTGCTCATGCCGCTGCCGCAGCGGTGGCGCCGCCGTCCGACGCCCAGCTGATCAGCCTGATGCGGGCCGGTGACGACAGTGCGTACGGCGAGCTGTACCGGCGCCACTCGGACGCGATCCGCCGATACGCCCGTACCTGCTGCCGTGACCCGCACACCGCGGACGACCTGACGGCCGAGGTCTTCGCCCGGACGCTGCAGGCGGTGCGCGGCGGCGCGGGGCCGAACTCAGCAGTCCGTGCCTACCTGCTGACCACGGTGCGGCGGATCGCGGCGGATTGGGCAAAGACCGCGAATCGGGAGCAACTGGTCGAGGACTTCGCGGTCTTCGTCACCTCCGCGACCCCTGCATCGGCCACCGCTGCCGAGCACACGCTCGAACTCGGTGCGGACGTCCAGGCCATGCACCAGGCAGAGCGGTCGATGGTTGTGCAGGCGTTCCGCGGCCTGCCTCAGCGGTGGCAGACCGTCCTGTGGCACACCGCGGTGGAGGAGGAGTCGCCCAGCACGGTCGCCCCGCTGCTCGGGCTGACGGCGAACGCGGCGGCGGTGCTGGCGCACCGGGCGCGGGAGGGCCTCAAGCAGGCTTACCTGCAGGCGCATGTGAGCACGTCGCTCACCTCGGGCGGCGACTGCGCCCGCTACGCCGACCGGCTGGGTGCGTACGCGCGTGGCGGGCTGCGGACGCGGGCCGAAGCCGGGCTGCGCAAGCATCTCGAGGTGTGCGGCGAGTGCCGCTCGGCGCTCCTTGACGTCACCCACGTCAACGAGCGGCTGGGCGCGCTCCTGCCGGTCGCGGTTCTCGGCTGGCTCGCCGCCGGCTACTCACTCAAGACGGCCGGCGCGGCGGGCGTCGGCGCGGCAGGCACAGTGGCGGGAGCGGCCGCCGCAGCCGCGGGTGGCGCCGCCACGGGCGGTACGGCCGGCGCCGGGGCGGCAGCCGCAGCGGGCGGTACGGGCGCGGGCAGCGCAGCCGGCGCTACCGCCGGCGCCGGGGCGGCAGCGACCGCAGGCGGCACTGGTGGAGGTGCCGCGGCCACCACAGGCAGCACAGCGGCAGCTGCGGGCCTGGGCCCGACAGGCGGAGGCGTTACGGCGGGCACAAGTGGCGCAACGGCCGCAGGCGGTACGGGGGCCACCGCAACCAGCACGGGCGCAGGCGTCACAGGGGCAGCGAGCGGTCCGGGGGCCGCAGCAGGCCCGGGTGGGGCAGCCGGCGCTACCGCTGGCGGCGGGGCGGCAGGGACCGCAAGCGGAGCGGGCACGGCCGCCGTCGCGGGCACCGGCAGCACATCGGCAGCCGCAAGCTCAAGTGCGGTCGGCGGAAGCGCTGCTGCAGGCACAAGTAGCGGAGCTGGCGCGGTTGGCACGGCTGGCGCCGGAGGTGGCGCCGCAGCGGGCGGTACGGGTACAGGCGCCGCAGCGGGCACAAGTGGCAATGCCGCCGCAGGCGGTACGGGGGCCACCGCAGGCTCAGGCGCGGCTAGCGCTGGCACCGGGACGGCAGGAACCGCGGGCGGAGCGGGCACAGGCGCCGCAGCGGGCACGGGCGGCACGGCGGCAACCGCAGGCTCCAGCACAGCGGCCGCAGGTGGTGCAGGTGCAGGTGCCGCAGCCACCACAGGCGGCGCGGTCACGAGCGCCGCAGCCGGCGCGGGCAGCACAGCAGCGGCCGCAGGCTCAGGCGCGGCAGGAGGAAGCACCGCCGCAGGCTCAGGCGCGGCAGGCGGAAGCGCCGCCGCGAGTACTAGTGGCGCTGCGGGCTCAGGCGCGGCAGCGGCCGCAGGAGGCGCCGCCGCGGGCGCCTCAAGCTCGAAAGCAGCAGGCGCAGCCAGCGCGGCCGGCGTCGGCGCTGGTGGTACCGGCGCTGGTGGTACCGGCGCTGGTGGTACCGGCGCTGGTGGTACCGGCGCTGGTGCGGGCTCGGGTGCGACGGGGCTCGGGTCGGCGGCCAAGGTCGCCATCGCGGCTGGGGTGGCGGTTGCTACCGCGGCCGCCGTGTTCGGCCTGGCCGGCGGGGGCGGGCAGCACGCCGAGCACAAGCCGCAGGCTGGGAAGCCGACAGCGGCCCCCGTAGCGCCGCCGGAGCAGAGCCCGAAGCCGGGATCGAGGCCGGGCTCAAAGGCCAAGCCTGACCCCGAACCTGACCCGACTTCTCCGCTCCGGCCGGAGCCCACACCGCCGCACGCTCCGTCGGCGCAGCTCCGGCCTGCTCCCGATGCCAAGCCGACACCGTCAACCCATAGCCCGTCCTCACACCAGGCACCCCCCAAGCCGCCGCGCAAGCCGGCCCCGCCCGCTCCCCCGGCGTCGGCCCAATACCGGGTCAGCCAGCTGGAGTTCGACCTGACCGGCGACAGCAGGAGGCCGGAGGTGCGCAGCGGCGAGAGCTCCTGGATGTGGCGGCGCCCGGCCATGTGGATCGACGGCGCCCACTACGACCACGGGGTGACGGTGCGCGCCAAGTCGTCCGTGGTCATCGACCTCAACCGGTCCTGCACCTCCTACGACGCCGTCGTCGGCGTGGACGACCTGAACCTGGGGCTCGGCGCCGTCCGGTTCTCCGTCTATGCCGACGGAAGCCGCCTGTGGCAGTCGGGACTGATGCGCGGCGGGAAGGCAGGGGTGCCTGTGCATGTACCGCTGACCGGCCGCGAGACCCTCCGCCTTGTCGTGGTCCAGCACACGGCGCTCGACTCGCTCGCTCTGGCCGACTGGGCGCGGGCCCGTATCACCTGCGTCTGACCGGTTCGGTGTCTCACAGGGACGGTCGCGGCACCACGCCGCCCGCGACCGCCCGCTGGCGCGGTGCGGACGCGCCCGTCCAGCAGGTGCCCCGGCGGGCCAGCAGGCGGCGGAGCCACAGCTCGGTGGAGACCAGTTCCGCCAGCCCGTCCATGGGGAGCGGTTCGCCCTGGGCCGCCGCCCGCAGGGCCTGGCGTACGACGCGGGCCTCGATCAGCCCCGCGTCGGCGAGCAGCGGGGCGTCGAAGAGCGCGACGAGGTGTTCCACGGAGGCGCTCAGCCCGGCCCGTACGGCTGCCGTGTGGGAGGCCTGCGAGGTGGCGCCCCAGCCGGCCGGCAGGTCGCGGATGCCCGCGCCGGCGAGGACGGCGCGCAGGACCGAGGCACGCGCCCCCGGCTGCACCCGGAGCGCCTCGGGCAGGGCCCGGCAGGCGCGTACGACCTGGTTGTCCAGAAAGGGCGCGTGCAGGCGCTGGCTGCGCAGCTCCACGGCCTGCTCGAAGATACGGTGGTCCGCGGCGTACCGGGCGAGCGCGGCCCGTGCACGCCGTTCGCCGGGACGTTCCAGCGGGCTTCGGTGGCTCGTCGCGTCGCCCAGCAGAACCGATACTTCAGCGAGCGCCTCCCCCGTCAGCCAGCGGGCGGCTGGTCCGGGCCGGCACCAGGCGAGAGCGGCCAGCGAAGCGTCCACGGCACCACCCTGTCCGGCGGCCGCCCGCCCGCCGCCCGCACCCGAGCCGTCGGATCTGCCGTTGCCGTAGCTGCCGTTGCCGTAGCTGCCGGCGCCGTCGTCGTCGAACCGTCGCTCGAGCAGGCGTGCCGCGACCTCGCGCATGCCTTCGTGGTACGGAGTGCGCGCCAGTTTGCGGGCGGCGCGATAGACGGCGAACGGTACGAACAGGGAGTGCGCCGATGGCCCGTCCGCCTTCGCCAGCGCCGCCACGGGCCGCAGCAGCCGCCGCCGCTGGCGGTCCATCAGCAGATCCGCCAGCCGTGCCGGGTGTGCGTCGAGAACCTGCCGCGCGCCATGGCCGACGAGATGGTCCGCGCTGCCCGCGGCGAGCCGCTGCCGGTGCCGCCCAGCGGTGACGAGCGAGGGCCCGGGCTCGTCGGTGAGCGGCACCTCGAGGTCCGCGTACGGCAGGGCATCCGCACCCGCCGGGACGACCACGTGGTGCAGCCGGGGATTGGCGGCGATGCTGCGGGCGCGCTCCAGCTCGGCCTCGCGCACCTGCCGGCCGGCCGCCCCCACCGCCAGGTCGTTGAAAGTGACGGCGAGCAGCCGCTGGCCCGCCTCGGCGCCGTGCCCGAGGGGCGTGCCGGGCACGCCCGGCAGCCCGGCGGCGAGCAGCGCGAGGGTCGCGGAGGCGCTGCCGCCGGAGAGGTCGGCGCCGACGCCGGGCGCGGGCCCGCCGCGTGCGGCGCGCCGCTCGGCGGGCCCCATGCCCGGCACCGGCCCGGGGTCGGGCTCGCGTTCAGGCGCGTGCCGGGGTGCGGACAGCCGGGCCCGTACGGCGTCGACGAGGGCGTCCCGTACGCCGTCCACAGCCTGTGCGGCGTCGAGTTGTGGTGCGGCGACGGCGAGCGAGGCGGTCGGTTCGTAGCCGGCGATCTCGCGGGCGCCGTCGCGCAGGATCAGCGCGTGACCGGGCGGCACCCGCCGCACACCGGCGTACGGGGTGCGGTCGCCGAGGGCCTCTGGAACGTCGGGGCAGGCGAGCAGCGCGGCGAGGTGGGTGATGTCGAGCTCGGCCTCGATGAGGTCGGCAAGCGGGAGGGCGGCGGTGGCGTATGCGGTACCGCGGTCCCAGGGGGTGTAGAAGACGGGCCGGGCACCGGCCAGGTCACCCAGGATGGTGATGCGTCGGCCGACTTGGACGACGGCGGTGTAGCTGCCCGGCCAGGCCGTCAGGTGCCGCAGGGCGCCGCCGCGTGCCGCGAACAGCCCGACGCGCAGCTGCTCGTCGTTCGCTCCACAGCTCCCGAGGACGGCGAGCCGGGCGACGGGCACCTCCTTGCCGGAGGCTGGGGGGTCGGCCCGTACGACGCGCACCTCGTCGGGCCGCCAGTCGCCGACGATCCACAGTGGATCGGGGTCCGCCCAGAGCAGTTGGGCCCCGACGGGGTGGATCGCGGGGCTCCCATCGCCGCGTGTACCGGGCCCGCGGCGGTCGCCGTAGTGCATTCCCGTGGCGGCATTGCTCCATCCCACCAACCACCGCATCGCCGCCTCCACAGGCTGTGGGCACCCAAGACGTAGCAGTCATCATGCACAGCTCGCCGACGAGTGCCGTATCGCATCCGGCGACGCCCTGGTCACGATGCCCGGCCGGACACAGAAGCCGTACCGAAAAGCCGGGCCGTAACGGCTGAGCCAGGCCGTGCCGGCTGTGCCGACACATCAACCGGGTTGCCGCCGAGAGGAGATGCTGCCCCGTCGACGACCATGCTGCCACGACAACGGCGCGCTGGACGGCTGCGAGCAAAGGGCAATCAGCACGCGCGCCGGAGACGGTCCGGAGAATGCCGGGAACCCCAGGTCTCCGGCGACCAGGCGCCATTCGGCCAAACTGCCGGGACGCGGTGGGGGCGGCGGCTCCGGCGGGTATGGCAGGTATGACGGGCGCAGTGCTCGGCGAGGGCCGTACGTACGGACGGGTGCTGCGCGCGGGCGACCAACGTGCAGCGGCGCAGCCCGGGAGGCAATCGGCGCCTCCCGGACTGGTCCGCCGCCCGCGGGGATTGAGGCGACGGTGTCCCCCGGCCCACTGGATCCGGCGCAGTGGGCCAACCCACGCACCGCCCATGGAAGCGCTCTCCCCGCCCCCCGCACAGAGCGCACGGCCAGGCGCACAGCCACACACTCCGGGAGCACAACGCCCCCTGTGCGCACTGGGTTCGGACAATAATCCCGCCATACGGTTCCCTGCCCCTTAACGGTAGGGATGCGGCGAACTACGCTGGGTTTACGAATGCCCCGTGCCTATGCCGGGGCGGTCGTCGGTGTCAGGGGTGGCGCATGTCGAGAGAGCAACGCGGGCCGAACGAGAAGCTCGGCACGGTTCTCGCCCTCGCGGGCATCAGCAACGCCGGACTCGCGCGCAGGGTCAACGACCTCGGTGCTCAGCGTGGTCTGACTCTTCGTTATGACAAGACATCGGTCGCCCGGTGGGTGTCCAAGGGAATGGTGCCGCAGGGAGCAGCACCTCACCTCATCGCTGCCGCCATCGCGGGCAAGCTCGGCCGGCCCGTGCCGCTGCACGAGATCGGCCTGGCCGACGCCGACCCGGCGCCCGAGGTCGGCCTCGCCTTCCCGCGCGAGGTGAGCGCCGCCGTACGCTCGGCCACTGAGCTGTACCGGCTGGATCTCGCCGGGCGGCGGGCCGGCAGCGGCGGCATCTGGCAGAGCCTGGCCGGATCGTTTTCGGTCAGCGCGTACGCCACTCCCGCTTCGCGCTGGCTGATCACCCCGGCCGACAGCGCCGTCGCGCGCGAGCCGAAGGAGGCCGAGGCGGGCGGCGTGGACGGAACGCCGCAGCGCGTCGGCCACAGTGATGTGGCGAAGCTGCGCGAGGCGGCCGAGGACGCGCGCCGCTGGGACTCCAAGTACGGCGGCGGGGACTGGCGTTCGTCGATGGTGCCGGAGTGCTTACGAGTCGACGCGGCGCCGCTGCTGCTCGGCACGTACAGCGATGAGGTGGGCCGCTCGCTGTTCGGCGCGACCGCCGAACTCACGCGGCTGGCCGGCTGGATGGCCTTTGACACCGGCCAGCAGGAGGCCGCGCAGCGCTACTACATCCAGGCGCTGCGGCTCGCCCGCGCCGCGGCCGATGTGCCGCTCGGCGGCTATGTACTCGCCTCCATGAGCCTCCAGGCGACCTACCGCGGATTCGCCGACGAGGGCGTGGACCTCGCGCAGGCCGCCCTGGAGCGGAACCGGGGGCTGGCCACGGCCCGCACCATGAGCTTCTTGCGGCTGGTCGAGGCGCGCGCGCACGCCAAGGCCGGGGACGCGCAGGCGGCGGGGGCGGCGCTGAAGTCGGCCGAGGGCTGGCTGGAGCGGTCGCGGGACGGGGACGCCGACCCGGCCTGGCTCGGCTTCTACACCGAGGACCGGTTCGCGGCGGACGCCGCCGAGTGCTACCGCGATCTGAAGGCGCCGGGCCAGGTGCGGCGCTTCACCGAGCAGGCGCTGTCCAAGCCGACGGAGGAGTTCATCCGCTCGCACGGGCTGCGGCTGGTCGTCTCGGCCGTGGCCGAACTGGAGTCCGGCAACCTGGATGCGGCGTGCGCGCAGGGCGCGCGGGCGGTGGAGGTCGCCGGACGAATCTCCTCGGCGCGGACCACGGAGTACGTCCGCGACCTGCTGAACCGGCTGGAGCCGTACGGGGACGAGCCGCTGGTCGCCGAGCTGCGGGAGCGGGCGCGGCCGCTGCTGGTCGCGCCGGCGTGACGGCGCGGGCCTGACGCGTGACGCCGCGGGCCTGACGCGTGACGCCGCGGGCCTGACGCGTGACGGCGCGGGCCTGACGCGTGACGGCCTCGTGTCGCAGGTAACTGCGTCGGTGGCTCGAGGGCGTGATGGCGTAACGGTGGGTAGTGGTGGCGCGGCGAAAAGTCTGCGGCGTCCCGCTGGCCGCTGGGTTTCGTCCGGTTGTCAGTGGGCCAAGGCATCATCGTGACTGTCGGTGTGCGCGGGGGCCGGGAGGAGGAGCGGTGACGTACGACAGCGACGTGCTGGTGATCGGCGGCGGGATCGTCGGCCTGTCGACGGCATACGCGATCACGCGCGCCGCGCCTGGCACGCGCGTCACCGTGCTGGAGAAGGAGCAGGGGCCCGCGCGGCACCAGACGGGGCGCAACAGCGGTGTGATCCACAGCGGGATCTACTACCGGCCGGGGTCCCTGAAGGCGCGGTTCGCGGTGCAGGGCGCGGCGGAGATGGTCAAGTTCTGCGCCGAGCACGGCATCGCGCACGAGGTGACCGGCAAGCTGATCGTCGCGACCGAGCGGTCGGAGCTGCCGCGGCTGCACGCCCTGGTCCAGCGGGGGCGGGAGAACGGCATTCCGGTGCGGGAGCTGGGCCCGGCCCAGATCGCGGAGTACGAGCCGGCGGTGCGGGGGCTGGCCGCGATCCATGTCGGCACGACGGGGGTGTGCGACTTCGGGGCGGTGGCCGCGCGACTGGGCCGGCTGGCCCAGGATGCCGGGAGCGAGATCCGGTACGGGGCCGAGGTGCGGACCATCGGGCGGCGGGCCTCGGCGGTCGCGGTGCGTTTGGCGGACGGGTCGGTGCTGCGGGCGCGGGCGCTGGTGAACTGCGCGGGGCTGCACTGCGACCGGGTGGCGCGGCTGGCGGGCGATGAACCAGGCATGCGGATCGTGCCGTTCCGGGGTGAGTACTACGAGCTGGTACCCGGCCGTTCCGATCTGGTGCGGGGCCTGGTCTATCCGGTGCCGGATCCTGCCTTTCCGTTCCTCGGCGTGCATCTGACCCGGGGCATCGAGGGCTCGGTCCACATCGGGCCCAACGCGGTGCCCGCGCTGGCCCGGGAGGGGTACGACTGGCGGACCGTACGGCCCGCTGAGCTGGCGGCGACGCTGGCGTACCCGGGCTCGTGGCGGATCACGCGCCGGCACTGGCGGTACGGCGCGGGCGAGCTGCACCGGTCGTTGTCCAAGCGGGCTTTTACGGAGGCCGTGCGGCGGCTGCTGCCGGAGGTGACGGCGGCGGATCTGATTCCGGCCCCGGCCGGGGTGCGCGCTCAGGCGGTGCTGCCGGACGGAACGCTCGTCGACGACTTTCTCTTCGCCGAGTGGCCTCGCATGGTGCATGTGCTCAATGCGCCGTCGCCGGCCGCGACCGCTTCGCTGCCGATCGGGCGGGAGGTGGCCCGGAGGGCGCTTGCCGCGCTGGGGGCGGCGGTGAGCGCGTAGGCGCGCGGGCGCGGGGTGCGCGGGCGCGGGGTGCGCGGGCGCGGGGTGCGCGGGCAGCGGGGTACGGTGCGCGGGCCGGGGTTGGGGGCTGCCGCCGTAGAATCGGACATTGTGTCTGAGCCGAGTATCTTCCCCGCACCCCTGCCCGCCGACGGTGACGACCGGCACGCGGCCGGGGCGTCCGGTCTGCCCGCGCGCTCGGCGGAAGAGTCGGTGCGCAGCCCCGGGAAAGGCTCGAAGGAAGGCAAGCAGCTGCTGTTCCCCGGTGGGCCGGCCGCCGACCCGGCGGGCTCGCACCATGAGCGGCGGATCCGTAGCTTCCGGCCCCGGCGCGGGCGGGTGACCGTCGGACAGGCCGAGGCACTGCGCCGACTGTGGCCGAAGTGGGGCCTGGACATCGATGGCCAGGCCCGGCTGGACCTCGGTGAGCTGTTCGGCGACCCCAGCATGCCCGTCGTCCTGGAGATCGGCTTCGGCATGGGCGAGGCCACGGCCCAGATGGCCGCCGCCGACCCCGGTACCGGCATCCTGGCCGCCGATGTGCACACCCCCGGCCAGGGCAACCTGCTGAATCTCGCGGAGCGGAACGGCCTGTCCAACATCCGGGTGGCGAACGGCGACGCGATCATCCTGCTGCGCGAAATGATCGAGCCCGGTGCCCTCGCCGGGCTGCGGGTCTTCTTCCCTGACCCCTGGCCGAAGAAGCGCCACCACAAGCGACGTCTGATCCAGCCGGAGTTCGTCGAGCTGGCCGTCTCCCGGCTGCGGCCCGGTGCGCTGGTGCACTGCGCGACCGACTGGGAGCCGTACGCCGAGCAGATGCTCGAGGTGCTCAGCGCCAACCCCGATCTGGAGAACACCCAGCCGGATGGCGGCTACGCCCCGCGTCCCGACTTCCGTCCGCTGACGAAGTTCGAGAGCGCGGGCCTCGACAAGGGTCACGTCGTCCACGACCTGTTGTTCGTACGGCGCTGACGCGAGCCGGCGTGATGGCGTACGGCCCGGCGCCTCTGTGACCTTGGCCGGAGTCCTGGGCTATCGCACCGGTGCGTCCCCGCCCCTGGTTAGGGTCGACAGGTGCATCCGTCTCCGCTTCCACAGCATCCGCCGGTGCCGACGTACCAGGCGCAGCCGCAGTTCGACGCCGTGCCCGAGCAGGCACAGTGGCGGTACCGCCCGCGTCGGCCGCTGTGGGACAGCAAGGTGCTGCGCGTCGGCGCGCTGGGTACCCTGCTCGCGCTCTCCGGTCTCGTCATCCTCGCGCTCGTCCGGCAGGAGACCGGTACCGAGGGCTTTCTGGTCGGGCTCGGGCTGGCCGTGCTGCCCCTGCCGCTGCTCATCGGCGTCTTCCGCTGGGTCGACCGCGTCGAACCCGAGCCATGGAAGAACCTGCTGTTCGCCTTCGCCTGGGGGGCCTGCGCCGCGACGCTGGTGGCGATCATCGCCAATGGGTTCGCATCGGAGTTGATAGCGACCCGGGTGGGAGAGTTCTCCCGCAGCGAGGCCGACACCTGGAGCGCCGCCGTCGTCGCCCCTGTCGTGGAGGAGAGCGCGAAAGGCGCCGCTGTGCTGCTGCTGTTCGTCTTCCGCCGCCGTGACTTCGACGGCATCGTCGACGGCGTCGTCATCGCCGGAATGACCGCCACGGGCTTCGCCTTCACCGAGAACATCCTCTATCTCGGCAATGCCTTCGGCGAGGATCAGGCGGTCGGCTCGTTCGGCCTCCAGTCGGTCACCGCCGCGACCTTCTTCATCCGCATCGTGATGTCGCCGTTCGCCCACCCGCTGTTCACGGCGCTGACAGGGATCGGCTTCGGCGTCGCGGCCCTGGCCGCGACGCGCCAGCGCGCCCGCCGCATCCTCGCGCCGCTCGCCGGGCTGCTGACGGCGATGGTGCTGCACGCCGTCTGGAACGGTTCCGCCACGCTCGGCGGACTGGGCTTCCTCGCCGTCTACGGCATGTTCATGGTCCCGGTCTTCGGCCTGCTGACCTGGCTGGTGATCTGGTCCCGGGGCAACGAGCTGAAGACCGTACGCGGCCAGCTTCCCGCGTATGTGGCAGCGGGCTGGCTGGCGCCGCCGGAGACGTACGCACTGTCCTCGATGAAGGCCCGGGCGCTGGCCCGCAGTGTCGCGCGCCGCGCCCACGGGCCGGCGGCGGCCCGTGCGGTGGCCGAGTACGTGGGGTTCGCCACGGCCCTGGCCTTTCTGCGGCAGCGGGCGCACCGGGGGGCGGCCGGGGCGGACTTCGCCGCCCGGGAGCAGGAGTTGCTGCACCACTTGTGGCAGCGGAAGGACGTGGCGCAGCCGGCGCTGGTGCAGGCGGCGGCGGTGACGGTCCGGCCGTGGGGGCCGCAGGGGGTGCCGTACGGGATGCCGCCGGGGTCTCTGTACGGAGCGCCCTCCGGGTACGGGCCCTGGCCGACGACCGGGCAAGGACCGGGCCCGTACCCGGCCCCAGGGCCCCACACTTCCGGCCCGTACTCGGCCCCGCCGCCAGGAGTCGGCCCCGGGCCGTACCACCCTCAGTCCCCCTACGGACGGTACGGCGCGCCCGGCAGCTGACGCCTGCGGCCGGGCTTCCGCCCCAGGCCCCGGAAATTGGGCGGAGCCCTGAACCGGGATCGGTCAGGCCGAGGCCGTCGTCAAGGTGTTCAGTTCCGCCTCCGTGAGGCGGAGGTCGGCCAGGGCCAGCAGCGCCGGGAGTTGTTCGACGGTCCGCGCGCTGGCGATGGGCGCCGCCACCGTCGGCTGCGCCGCCAGCCAGGCCAGGGCCACCGTCGCGGCCTCCACCCCGTGCGCCCGCGCGATCTCGTCGAGGGCCGCGAGCACCCGCCGCCCGCGCTGTCAGCCATATGTGACATCAACACCCCGGTGACACCGGCTGTTCCAGCATCACCGGGGGCCGAAGGGCCATGACCGTCAGGGGTTCAGACCGTGCTGACGCAGCCAGGGCATCGGGTCTATCGGGGAGCCGCCACCCGGCCGTACCTCGAGGTGGAGGTGCGGGCCGGTGACATTGCCGGTGGCGCCGACGCGGCCGATGACCTCGCCCGTCGACACCTGGCCGGACGACTGCACGATCGACGACAGATGGCAGTACCAGATCTCGGTGCCGTCGCTGAGCTTGAGCACGATCCGGTAGCCGTACGAGCCGGCCCATCCGGCCTCGGTGATGGTGCCGCCGTGCACCGCCTTCACCGGGGTGCCGGTCGGCGCCGCGAAGTCCTGTCCGGTGTGGTCGGCGGACCACAGGTCGCCCGCCTGGCCGAAGCCGGCCGTGAGCGTGTACGAGGACGTCGGCAGGGTGTAGCTGGCGGCCAGCTTGGCCAGCCGCTCGGCCTCGGCCTTGCGCCGGGCCTCCTCCGCCGCCTTCCGCCGTGCCTCTGCCTCGGCCGCCTTCCGCGCGGCGTCTGCCTCCTCCTTGCGCTGCGCGGCCTGCGCTGCGGCCTGCTTGGCCGCCGCCTCCTCGGCGGCTTCGCGCTGAGCCTCATCGGCGGCGGTCTCCTGCTGCTCGGCCTGGCGCATGATGCGGGCCCGCAGCGCCTCGCCGGCGCCGGTGCCGTCCGCCGCTTCGTCGGTGGTGAGGCCGGCCTGGGTGAGCGGGGCGGCCGCGGTGTTGTCCGAGGAGTCCGGCATCAGCTGTCCGATGCCGGGCAACTGGCCCGCGTCCGGGAACTCGTCCGCGACGTGCGAGAGGTCCGGCATGGAGATGGGAAGCGGAGGCCGTTCCTTGGCCGAGGCCATGCCGCCCGCGCCGACCGCGGCGATCATGCCGACACCGAGGACGGCGCCGCTGCGGGCCATGCCTCCCCCGCGCTGCTTGGCGACGCGGTGCCTGCCGCGCACCGGGGCAAGGCTTTCGGCGGTCGGGTTCCACTCGCCGGGGGCCGGGTCGTCGCTGAAGCCGTAGTCAGCGGGTTCGTCGAACCAGGGCTCGGGGGCAGGGGGCTTGGACGCCACGCGGGCGCACTCCTTTCCTTCCTTCTCGCCTACCGGGTTAGCTGACGGGTTCGGAGCAGGAAGGTCTCCTACGGGCCCCTCCGCGGGAGGCGCCCGATTCACCCCTGGGTGGTGGTTCCCCGGTTCCCTTGGTGCTGGTGTTACTGCTGTTTCTGGATCTTGTCTTGGGTGGTGCTCGTGCGGGATTCGGCGATTGCGCACGGCGCCGCCTCTTGTGGCGGCTGTGACGACCGCGCTGCGTTATCGAACGTTAATAGACCCGGGTGCCGAATTCCAAGCTGTTCCCGTAATCCCTACGCGTTCCGGCCAGGACTTAAATGGACAAGAGTGGCGCTTTCCGGGCGACTTGATCGTCCAGTGGAAAACCAGTCACCGCTGATTGTTGGTCAGTCGTTATCCGGAGCGGCGCCAGTCGATCACGCACCGTGAGACGAGCCGACGGGCCGGTCCCCCGACGAACCGCGCGTCAGCCCCACCGTCCGGCGGCGCACCGGCTGCCGCTCCCCCGGCCGGCTGACCGCCAGCAACGCCATGTCGTCCGCGGCCGCCCCGCCCGTATGCCGCGCCACGTCCTCGACGATCGCGTCGAGCAGGGCGTCGGGGCCGGGAAACTGCCGGCCCCGCAGCCTCTCCTGCACGTCGTAGAACTCGCCGTCCTCGTCCCGGGCCTCGGACACCCCGTCCGTGTACAGCAGCAGCGTGGCGCCGTCCGGAAAGGGGAACTCCTCCACCCGGTCCTTCTCCTCGCCCAACTCCCCCATCCCCAGCGGCAGCGCGGGCATTCCCGGCCCGGTGTCGCGCACAGTGCCGTCCGGGAGCAGCAGCAGTGGCGCGGGGTGGCCGCGGTTGAGCAGCCACAGTGTGGGCGCGCCGACCGGCACCTCGGCGAGCACGGCCGTGGTAAAGCCCTCGAACCGGTCGTGCCCGTCCCGCCGCGCAGCCTCCCGCTGCAGCGCGTGTTCCAGCCGTACGGCGACGGCCTCCAGGGTCGGCTCGTGCTCGGCGGCCTCCCGGAAGGCGCCAAGGGCGATCGTCACCATCTCCACCGCCCCCAGCCCCTTGCCCCGCACATCGCCCACAACCAGCCGCACGCCGTACGGGGTGTCGTGCACCGCGTAGAGATCGCCGCCGATCCGGGCGTCCGCATGAGCCGCCACATAGCGCGCCGCGATCCGCAGGCCGCCGATGCGCTCGTCGGGCATCGGCAGTACGGCCCGCTGCGCCGCCTCTGCGATCCCGCGCGCCGAGGCGAGCTGCCGGCCGCTACGGCGCACCACGCGGTTGATGAACAGCGCGAGCACGACCACCGTCAGGATGGTGGCCACCTCGGTGACCGACTCCATCGTGCCGGCGCTGTGCTCGCTCAGACGCAGACCCAGCACGACGGCCGCGGCGGCGAGCCCGGTGGCGACGATGGCGCGCACCGAGAAGAACGGGGCGCCGACCAGAGGGGCCGCGGAGAAGAACGGCGAGCCGGTGAAGCCGGGCGGGGTACAGAGGTCGAAGACGAAGCCGCCGAGGATGAGGGCGGCGGGGAGCCAGCGTACGAGGCGGCCGCTGAGACTGCCACGAAGACACCGACCCGCCCCGCCCATGCGGCGACCTGCACGCCTCCGTGCTGCTTCTCGCATCCCCACCTGTGGTCTCCTGCCGTTTACCTGCCGTACGCGCCGTGCGCGGCAGCGGAAGGAACCGCGCCGTCCCAGGCTGGCGGCTGTCGGCGCGGGCGGCGAATCTACGTGCGCCAAGTGGGTGTCGGTCCGGTACGAGGGTGCGGCTGCGGATTTCTTGGGGAGGCGTCCGGGGGCTCCGTCATGCGGCGAAAAGCGCGGAAATTGGGCTTTCGGGTAGCGTCGTAGACATGAAGAGTGCGAGGCGTCACCGCCTACTCGGACCTCTGCTCGCCGTCTTGGCCGCGGTCCTGGTCCTGGTTGTCGGGATGGCACCCAGCGCGTCGGCGGCCGACGGTCTCGACCGCGCCGCGGCGGCGCTGCGGCACGGCCCGGTGTACGTCGACCCGCGGGCCGCGGACCGGCTCCCCGCGGCCGACGCCGACGCCCTGGCCAACAAGATCAAGAAGGCGGACAAGCCGGTCTTCGTCGCCGTCCTCCCCGCGTCCGCCGAGTTCAACCCGCAGACGCTGCTGCGCGATCTGCGCACCGAGGTCGGGATCGCCGGTGTGTACGCGGTCGCGCTGGGCAACCGCTTCGACGCGGGCGCCGACTCCGCCGTGATGTCCCACAACGCGGTCTCCAACCTCACCGGGGCCGTCGAGCGGTCGGCGGGCGGCAATACCAAGGTGCTGCTGAACGACTTCGTCGACCAGGCCGTACAGCAGGCACGCGGCCATGCGCCCGCCTCCTGGAGCGACGGCTCCGCGGACGGCGGTGGCGCCGGCGGCACCAGCGGTGTCGGCGCGGTCGTCGCCCTCCTGGTGCTCGCCGCCGTCGCCTGTGGCGGGGTCATGCTCGTCGCCCGCCGCGGAAACAAGCGGCGCGAGGAGTACGAGCAGGCCAGGTTGCAGACGCTGCGCCCGGTGGTGGACGAGGACATCACCGCCTTCGGTGAGGAGTTGGACCGCATCGGATTCGATCCATCCGCTCCGTCCACCGATGAGGCGATGCGCCAGGACTACACCCGCGCCCTGGACGCCTACGACAAGGCCAAGGCCGCGATGGACGCCGCCCGCCGGCCGGCGGACGTACAGGCTGTCACCCAGGCCCTGGCGGACGGACGCTTCTGGCTCGCCGCTCTGGAGGCGCGCCGCTCCGGCGCCCCGCTGCCGGAGCGGCGCCTGCCGTGCTTCTTCGACCCGCGCCACGGGCCGTCTGTCCAGGACGTGCAGTGGGCGCCGGCCGGGGGCGCGGAGCGCACCGTGCCGGTGTGCGCGGCGGACGCCGCGCGGCTGGCCGACGGCGAGGAGCCGATGGGCCGTACGGTCGAGACGCCGTCCGGGCGGCGGCCGTACTGGGAGGCCGGGCCGGTGTACGCGCCCTGGGCAGGCGGCTACTTCGGCGGCGGTGTGCTGCCGGGCCTGCTGGTGGGCACGCTGCTGGGCAGCATGCTCAGCACGCCTTCCTACGGTTACGGGTACGACGACGCCGGAGGCTTCGGCGACTTCGGCGGCGGCCCTGAGGGCGGCGACTACACCGGGTCGGACTTCAGCCCGGGTGACTTCGGGGGCGGCGACTTCGGAGGGGGCGACTTCGGAGGCGGCGGCTTCTGAGCCCTGGCGGCTTCCCGGAGTTCTGACGCCAGGAAGCCGCCAGGCAACCGGTCGCCGACCGGAGTGCCCGGCGCGGCGGGTCCCGCACCACCCGTCGAGTAGCGGGCGCGCCGGATTCGTACGTGGCGTCGGTCGCCGTCTCCCCCTGGAACGACGCCTTCTCCTGCATATGCACCACTGCCTGCGACGACAGGCGCAGCGACGCGCCGGATCACGGCCTTGTCTCAGCGGTCGGGACCGTGCAGGTGCACCCTTGAGATATGGAGCACATCGCGAGCACACCTGACCGGGACGACTACCTGGTCGTGGTGGCCTCGTTCGGCACCGACAGCCGGTACCGCCTCGTGCGCCTGCGGGGCATCGGCTGGGAGCCGCTTTCCCGGGATGAGTTCGAACCCCGCGTCCGCGAGGTCTTCCCGGACATCGACCTGGATGATCCGGAACAGGTCCACTGGGTCGACCGCCCCGAGGAGTGGCCGGCAGCGGGCTGAGGAGCCCTCCGCTCGATCTGCGCCCGACTCGGCGTCGGCGGCTGTCGAGCAGGCCGGTGACCAGTGCGGTGTCCATCGCACGAACCCGAGCAGGCCGGTGACCAGTGCGGTGTCCATCGCACGAACCCGAGCAGGCCGGTGACCAGTGCGGTGTCCATCGCACGAACCCGAGCAGGCCGGTGACCTGCCCCGTCGTCGGCAACCGGGGCCCTCTCCGCCGTGTCACGTGGGTGCCACTCTCCGCGGTCGCCCCACCCGTACCCCAGCAGGTCGCCGGCTGGCAGCACGACCGCCCGGCGCGGCGCCCGGCATCGACCTCTACCCTGGACCTCAGTCGTCCAGGTCGATGACGAAATCCACGACCGTCGTGTCACCGCGACGCACAATCGGGTGCGCGACCTCGACGACCCGGCCGGTGTCCGCGATGTGCCGCCGGATGTAGCGCAGCACCGGCACCCCAGCCCGAGGCGGTGAGTCGCAGCTTGGTCTGCGTGGGCATGGCGGCGGTGAACGACTCGGTGATCCGAGTCACGCGGATGCCGAGGCTGGCCATCTGAGCGCGGGTTCCGCCCGGCCACAGCTCGTGGATCGGGTCGGTCACCGGGGTGCCCGCCACGTCGGACCAGCGGACGTAGCTGGTGCTCATCTGCGTCGGGCTGTCGTTGTCGTAGAACACGAAGTGCCGCGCGAGGAGCGTTCGCCGGGTTCGCCCCACTCAAACAGCGCGCGGCCAGCTGCTCGTCGGCCTCCACCTTCTCAAACCGCTTGTCCAGCCGGTATTCCGACCAGCCAATCCCCTGATCCCGAGTAAACGGCGTGGACTTGGCACCGGGCTTGGTCCGATACCGGTCCGCAGGCATGTGGTGCACGCGAGGGCTCGGGCGCACCCGGGTTCCCGCGCGGGCGCGTGTCTCGATCAGTCCCTCACGGGCCGGTGAGCGCCCAAGTGCCCGAGAGCCCAGGGCGGCCCGCATGACCATCCGCGTCTATACGGCGGCAAGAGACGGCAACCGTGACGGCCGAACACGGCGAAGTACGCGTCATGGTGGGCGAAAAGACCCACGTCGAGTCGTCCACCATGGCCTTTCCGCCCTGCCTTTGCCCCCGCTGCCGGGAACAGAACACCGCCATCGGCCGGTGAGGCAACAGCCTCCCGGCCGGGGTTGGAAGCCCCGGCCGGGAGGCAACTCACCGCTGCGCGTCGCTGAAGCCCTCCAGCAGCTGTCCCAGGTCCGTCTCGCCCTCGCCGTCGGGCAGCGGCACCTCCGCCCAGATGACCTTGCCGTTGCCCGTGTACCTCGTCCCCCACCGTTCGGCGAACTGGGCTACGAGGAACAGCCCGCGGCCGCCCTCGTCCGTCGTGGCCGCCCGGCGCAGATGGGGCGAGGTGCTGCTGCCGTCCGCCACCTCGCAGACCAGGCTGCGATTGCGCAGAAGCCGTACCCGGATGGGCTCGGATCCGTAGCGGATCGCGTTGGTGACCAGCTCGCTGAGGACCAGCTCGGTGGTGAAGCCGACCTCCTCCAGCCCCCACTCGTCCAGCTGACGGGCGACCTGAGCGCGGACCCGGGATACCGCCGCCGGGTCGGCGGGCACCTCCCAGTCGGCGACCTCCCCGGGGTCCAGTACGTGGGTGCGGGCCACGAGCAGGGCGATGTCGTCGTTCGGGTTCGGGGACACCATGCTGTCGAAGACGGCCTGGCAGGTCTCCTCCGGATCCCGGTCGGGGTGCCCGGCCAGGACGCGGCGCAGGAGGTCGACACCGGCGTCGACGTCCCGGTCGGCGTCCTCGACAAGCCCGTCGGTGTACAGGACCAGCCGGCTTCCCTCGGGCAGCTTCAGCTCGGTCGTCTCGAACGGCTCTCCGCCGAGGCCAAGGGGCGGGGAGAGCGGCACGTCGGGGAATTCCACGGAACCGTCGGGGTGGACGACGGCAGGTCCGACATGGCCGGCCCGGGCCATGCAGCAGCGCCCCGAGGCTGGGTCGTAGATGGCGTACAGGCAGGTGGCTCCGGTGATCCCCACGGCTTCGTCCTCGGCCGCCTGCTCGTAGTCGGTGCGCGCGACCAGATCGTCGAGGTGCCCGATGAGTTCGTCGGGTGGCAGGTCGAGGGTGGAGAAGTTGTGGACTGCGGTCCGCAGCCGTCCCATCGTGGCGGCGGCGTGCAGGCCGTGGCCGACGACGTCGCCCACGACCAGGGCGACCCGGGCACCCGGCAGCGCGATGACATCGAACCAGTCGCCACCCACCCCGGCCTGGGCGGGCCGATAGCGGTACGCCACGTCGACCGCGTCCTGCTCGGGCAGCCCCCGTGGCAGCAGGCTCTGCTGCAACGTCACCGCCAGGGCGTGCTCACGCGTGTAGCGGCGGGCGTTGTCGATGGCCACCGCGGCGCGTGCGACCAGCTCCTCGGCGAGGGCCACGTCCTCCTGCTCGAACGGCTCGGGCTTCTCCGAGCGCCAGAAGGTGGCCATGCCGAGGGTGACGCCCCGCGCCCGCAGCGGGACGGTGATCATCGAGTGGAGGCCGTAGCCCGCCATCGCCCTGGCGTGTTCCGGATCCATCTCCTGCCACCCGGCGAAGGCCCGCAGATCCGCCTCCAGCACGGCCTTCCCGGTGGCGAAGCCGACCGCCGGCGGCGCGACCGGGGGGTAGGTGATCTGGCGGCCGATCTGCCAGAGGGGGTGGTCATCCCGGATGCCGGCGATGGCCGTTCGACGCATGGTCATACCCACGGGCTCGTCACCGCGGAACACCTGTTCCACGAGATCGACGGTGGCGAAGTCGGCGAAGCGCGGAACCGCGAACTGGGTCAGCTCCTCGGCGGTCCGCACCACATCGAGGGTGGTGCCGATCTTGGCGCCCGCGTCGTACAGCAGCCTCAGGCGCTTCTCCGCCAGCTCCGCCTTGCCCGACAGCGCCCGCAGTTCGGTGGTGTCCCGGAGCGTCGCGACGCTGCCCGCAGGCCCGCCGTCCCAGTGCGTGGACCGCTGGTTCACGGCCAGCAGCCGCTCCCCGGCCAGGTGCACCTCGTCCGTGGCGACGCGCCCGGAGGACAGCAGCTCGGCGGTACGCGGGTCCAGGCCCAGCTCTGTGACGTCGCGTCCTTCCGCGTCCGGGGGCAGGTCCAGCAGCCGGCTCGCCTCGTCGTTGGCGAGTACGAGGCGACCCTCGCCGTCGACGATCAGCACCCCTTCGCGGACCGAGTGCAGAACCGCGTCGTGGTGCTCGTACATACGGGTCATCTCGGCGGGGCCCAGACCGTGCGTCTGGCGCTCGAGCCGCCTGCTCACCAGCGCCGTTCCGGCCGTGGCCAGTGCGAGCGCGACGGCGGCGGCGCCGAAGACGAGCGGCAGCTGACGGTCGACCAGGCCGCTCACATGCTCGACCCGGAATCCTGAGGAGACCAGGCCGATGACCGAGCCCTTGGCATCGGTGACCGGGACGATGGCCTGAATGACGGGACCGGTCGCCCCCTCGACGGTCTCCGTGACGACACGCCCGGAGGCCGCCGGCTTGATCGTCCCGACGAAGGGTTTTCCGATCCGGTCCCGTTCGGGATAGGTGTAGAGGATTCCGCCCCTGGTCATCACTACCAGGAAGTCGACGCCCGACCTGTCCCGGACCCCTTGGGTGGCCGGCTGCAGCAGCGCGGTCGGGTTGTCGGAACTCAGCGCCTCCGGCACTCCCGGGGCGTGCGCGAAGCTCTGTGCGACGGCGATCGACCGGTTACGGGCTTCCCGCTGGCTGTCGCTCTGCGACTGCAGTACGAGCGAGACCACCGCGGCGACGATGAGCAGTACCACGACCGCCACCTGCAGGATGAACACCTGGCCGGCGAGGCTGCGCGCGCTCAGCTCCGAGCGCAGAGTTGTGCGGTCCGACGGGGCCCTGGATCGGCCGCGAAGTCCGACCATATTCCCATTACTAGCACTGCCCGCCTGGCAGGAGCGACCTCACCGCCCGCTGCCCCGCGCCTACCGGGCGTACGAGCTGCCAGGTCCACCGCGAGGCCGGCCGGCGCGGTCGGCCGGCCGCCATCGGCGGGCGGCTTCCGTACGCGCCGGCCTCACCCTGACAGTGCTGTGCTGCGGACGTAGAGCGGGAGTGGGGCGGCGCGAGCCGACGGAGCGGGCGAGTCCGCACGTCAGAAGCGGGTACGGTGGCGCATCCCGACAGGACCGCCGCGGCAGGCGCACGGCCAGAATTCGACGGTGCCCGGACCGTCGGGCCCGCCCGGACCGCAAGGCGAGCGCGGCGAGCAAGGGCCCGCGGCGAGCCCGGCGAGCAGGGACCGCCCGGATCTTGAATGCGTGACGACCAGCCAACGAGACGGCGGGCGCCCAGGGCTGACGGTCCGTATCTACCGGGTCGGACCCCGCCACCCTGGCCCGCACCCAGCCGCAGACACGCACCCTGCCGGCCTCCGATGTGCCACCCCGCCCGGAGGCTGCGGCCCGATCGGACCCAACCGGCAGCCCGGCCCCGGCCCGCAGAACCCCGGCCGGTAGACGGCGCCGACCGCTACGGTGGGGCCACCCACCGGGAGGTAGCCATGGACTCGTGGACAGACCCGCGGTACGAGGACGTCGTCGCCGCCATCCGGGCCTGCCAGGAAGCCGAGCAGGAGAACGGGCGGGAGCGCCCACTGCGCGGCTTCATCATCCCCACCGACGAGGACTGAGCGCCCCACACAGATCGATTGCGGCCGGGCATCGGCCGAGCTGACGATCTTCAGACCCTCGAAAAACGAGTCAGGCCCAGGTCAGACATCGCCTGACCTGGGCCTCGTCGGTAGGCCGTGTGGGACTCGAACCCACAACCAATGGATTAAAAGTCCACTGCTCTGCCAATTGAGCTAACGGCCCGCACCCCGCAGCATAGCCCGCTCACCCGCCGGTCCCCGAAGGTATTCCCCTTGGCGGGGCCGATCGCCCACCGGAGCGGCCAGGTGCCACCCCCATATACGGATCCGCTGGTGGGCCAGGTGCCGTCGCCGAAGCCGTCCCCATGCGGATCCTCGGCCCCACGATCTTCGTGTAGCCGGTCCATCCTGAACGGATCTTCTTCTCCGCCGCCGGTTCCCGGTCGTTCAATGCGTGACGAGACAGATGCTTCGGCTCAAGTATTCCGAGCGACCAGGTCCGTACATCCGTCGTCGTCGGTCACAGATCACCATGACGGCGCAGGGAGCGGGTCAACAAGGCGCGAGCCCGGACGATGTGTCACATCGTCCGGGCTCGCGCCGGATCAGCTGCTGCGGTCAGCCGTTGCGCTTCCAGCGGGGCTTGTCGGCGCGGCGGTCGAAGGAGCGGCCGCCCGTGGTGCTGCCGCGGTGGTCGTCGCGGCGGCCCGGCCGGTCGTCGCGGCGGTCACGGTTGAACGGGCGGTCGCCGCCACGGTGGTTGTGGTCGCGGCGCTCGAACGAGCGGCCGCCGCCGAACCCACCGCGCTCGTTCTCGCGGCGGTCGCGGTTGAACGGGCGCTCGTCACGGCGGTCACGGCGCTCGTACCCGCCCCGGTCGTCACGACGGTCACGGCCGTAGCCAGCGCGGTCGTCCCGGCGGTCGTACGGACGGGCACCGCGGTCACGGCGCTCGTAACCACCCCGGTCGTCACGACGGTCACGGCCGAAGCCACCGCGGTCATCGCGGCGGTCACGCTGGAACGGCCGGTCGTCGCGACGGTCACGGCGCTCGTAACCGCCGCGGTCGCCCCGGTCGTTGTCCCGACGCTCGCTCTCCTTGCGGTCCCGGCGCTCGAAACCGTCCCGCTCACCCCGGCGGTCGTCACGGCGCTCGTACGACGCCCGGCGCGGCGCCTCAGCGACCGGCTCAGCCACGGTGACCGCCTCCGTCGGCGCGTCGACAGCCGCAGGCTGCGCCGGGATGGTCACGGCCGCCGCGGCCTCCTCGGCCACCGCCTCGGCCAGCACAGCCGCCGGGTCCTCGCCGCGCTCACGCGCCACGATCGCCAGCAGCCGGTCCGCCTCCTCGCGCAGCTCGGCGGCCCGCCGCTGGGCCTTCTCCAGCTCACGCGTCAGATCCCGCACCTCGCGCTCGGCCTGCTTGGCCGCATTGCCGGCCGACTCGGCCTGGACCTCGGTGAGCGAGCGCGCACCGGTGATCCGGGCCACGTCCTCGTCGAAGGCGCCACCCCCACCGACGATGTGGCGCGAAGCGTCGACGCCCGCGTCCTCCATCAGCCGGAAGATCTGCCGGCGCTGGTGCGGCAGCGCCAGCGAGACGACCGTGCCGCTGCGGCCCGCGCGCGCCGTACGGCCGGAACGGTGCAGGTAGTCCTTGTGGTCACCGGCCGGGTCCACGTTCAGCACCAGATCGATGCCGTCGACGTGAATGCCGCGCGCGGCGACGTCGGTTGCGACGAGGACGTTGACGTACCCGTCCTTGAAGTCGGCGAGCGTGCGGGTACGAGCGCCCTGCGTCATGCCGCCGTGCAGCGCGTCCGCGCGTACCCCCGCCTCGCGCAGCTGCTGCGCCACGCGGTCCGCACCCAGCTGGGTGCGGACGAAGATGATGGTGCGGCCCTTGCGGGCGGCGATCGCGGCCGTGACCGGCGCCTTGTCCTTCGGCTTCACCACGAGCACGTGGTGGGTCATCGTCGAGACCGCGCCCGCCGACGGGTCGACCTCGTGTGTGACCGGGTTCACCAGGTAACGCTTGACCAGCGTGTCGATCTCGTCCTCGAGGGTCGCCGAGAACAGCAGCCGCTGGCCACCGGCCGGGACCAGGTTAAGGATCTCGGTGACCTCGGGCAGGAAGCCCATGTCGGCCATCTGGTCGGCCTCGTCCAGGACGGCGACCTGCACCTTGTCCAGCGCGGCGGCGCCGCGGTCGATCAGGTCACGCAGCCGGCCCGGGGTGGCGACCAGGATGTCGACGCCGCGCTCGAGGGCGTAGATCTGATTGCCCATCGAGGTGCCGCCGCAGACGACCTTGAGCTTGAGGCCGAGCACGTCACCGTACGGCTGGAGCGCGTCGGAGACCTGCATCGCCAGCTCGCGGGTCGGGGTGAGGATCAGGCCGCGCGGGCGCTTCTTCTCGGTGTAGCCGCCGGCCAGCGTGGTCAGCAGCGGCAGACCGAAGGAGAGGGTCTTGCCGGAGCCGGTACGGCCGCGGCCGAGGATGTCCTTGCCGGCCAGGGCGTCCGGGATGGTCGCGGCCTGGATCGGGAACGGCGTGGTGACGCCGTTCTGGGACAGCTTGCGCACCACCTGCTCGGGCAGGCCCAGGTCGGCGAAGGTGATCTGCGGAGCCTCGGGGGCCGCGTCGGCCAGATCCTCGCCGATCTCGGGCATGACGGCGTGGTCAGTGGCAGAAAAAGACATGCGAAATGCGAACCTTCCGGAGTTCTCGGCACGTGCCCAAACTCCGTGATTCGCATACGACCGCCTCTATGCGGTCAGCCACGGCAAGGGAAGGAACGCGCCACGCGGCGCGCTCAGGTCCAGGCGCCGGGCAAATGGGATCAAACGATCTGCCACCATACGCACCCCGACCCCCGACTGGCAAATCCGTCTCACGGCCCCCTCGCCCCCGGGCTACGACACCGGCCCGGCCTGCGCTGTCACCTGCGGCTGCTGCTGCGCCGCCGTGTCGGAGGAGCTGGGCGAGGTGGGCGGCGCGGTCGTGCTGGGATTGTCCGGCGAGGGCTCCGGCTGGGGTGACGACGGGCTGGGCTGCGGCTGCGGCGTATTGCCGGACGGAGCGGCAGTCGGCCGGGAACCCGACGGCCGGGGCGCCGCGGGGGACGGCTGCTGACCGTGCCGCGACGGGGACGCCGACGGGCGCGCGCTCGTACTCGCCGTGTCCTGCTCCCCGTCCGTTCTCCCCTTCTTCTTCTCTTCCCGGTCCTTGGCGTCGTGCGGACCCGGGTTCGTACCGACGCCGCCCGGACCGCCATTCGTCACCCCCAGCCCGCCGTCCGGCTGCGCCGCGCCGTCCCGGTGGGTGACCGACCGCGACGGCTTCGGGTCTTCCGGTTCGCTCACGCTCATGCAGCCGCTCGCCACGGCGAACACCAGCAAGGCAGTGGCGGTACGGCCGACAGAACGTGCGGCAGAACGTGCGGCGGGACGGGCGCGATGCGGGCGCACGGCGGCACCTCCGGGACAGGGGCAGGGACAGACCGCTGTGCTCAACTCCGCCCGGCCCGCGCAGGACACGCGCCCCGCACGATCCGCCGCCGCCGGCCGCAGGGCAGCGGCGTCGCCACTCAGCCCAGCAGGCCCTCCGCGAGCTTCTGCCCCAGGAAGACCGCGCCGAGCCCCACCAGCAGCGAACCCACCACATTCGCGGCAGCCGGCGACCCTGGCCGCGCTCGACCAGCCACAGCGTCTCGTAGGAGAACGTCGAGTACGTGGTCAGCGCCCCGCACAGCCCCGTCCCCGGCAGCAGCCGGAGTTCGGGCGGCGCCGAGCCGGCCAGGTCAGCGACACGGCGTACCGGGCGCTCGCCCCCGATCACTCCGCCGGCCGCGACGGCGCCGAGGACACGCCAGATCCCCTGACCCGCGGTCTCGGCCCCGCTGCGAGCCGATGTGCGGATCGACATCCGGATCGATCGCCTCCGCTGCCTCACACGAAGCGGCGGTCGCGCGGGCTCTGTCACCCGTACCCCAGGGCGTGCAGACGGTTGTCGTCGATGCCGAAGTGGTGGGCGATCTCATGCACGACCGTGACCTCGGTCTCCTCGACGACCTCCTCCCGGGAGCCGCACATCCGCAGCGTCGGGCCGCGGTAGATCGTGATCCGGTCCGGCAGCACCCCGGCGTACCACTCCCCGCGGTCGGTCAGCGGCGTCCCCTCGTAGATCCCGAGCAGCTCCGGATCGTCCTTCGGCGGCTCGTCCTCGACGAACACCGCGACGTTGTCCATCAGCCGCGTCAGCTCAGACGGGATCCGGTCCAGGGCCTCGGCGACCAGTTCCTCGAACTCCTCGCGCGTCATCTCCAGCACGGGACTCATTCTCCGCCACGGATCCGCTCCGCGGGGCCGCCTGGGGTGACGGCGCCACGGAAACCGCATAGGAAGCGCGGGGCCGGGGCATACGGCCCCAATGGATCGCGAACCCTCCCGGTCGCCCCATTCCGCACGCTCACTGGGCGCGACCCTGCTGCGCCGTTGGCGCACCCTGGTCACCTCTCTCCGGCCGAAGCCGAGCGGCCCCGAGCTGGCCCTCGCCGCCGAGCCCGCGCCCCATCCCCTCAAACGCGCCGCCGGACTGATCTGCGTCGTGCTTCTCGGCTCCTGGCTCGGGCTGCTGGTCTTCGGGAGCGTTCACGCGCCCGTGGGCCCCGTCGATACCCGGATGACCCTGCGCCCGTCCCTCACCGGCGGCACCAAGGTGAACGTGTCCCCCCTCGGCTCCCTCGAACTGCGCAGCCATATCGCGCCCGTACGGCTGGACGTCGATCTCGACGAGCTCAACCCCGAGCGCTCGCAGGCCCTGGTCCACCACCCCGAGCGGATCGCCGGCCTCCAGGACGAGATCACCCGTGACGTCGGCGCGGGGGCGTCGAACCTGGCCGTACGCTCGTGCATCGCCGTCGCCGCCGGGGCCACCGCTCTGGGGCTCGCCGTCTACCGGCGGCCACGGCGCGCACTCGCCGCGGGCGGTCTGGCCCTGGCCCTGCTCGCCGCGTCCGGCGCGAGTGCGTACGCCACCTGGAACCCCAAGTCCGTACTGGAGCCCAAGTTCTCCGGGCTGCTCTCCAGCGCCCCCAGCGTGGTCGGCAACGCCCGCAGCATCGTCAGCGATTTCAACGTCTACCAGGGGGAGTTGGCGCGGTTGGTCACCAACGTCACCAAGCTGTACGACGCCACCTCGAACCTGCCCGTCTACCAGCCGGACCCGACGACGATGCGCGTCCTGCACGTCTCCGACATCCACCTCAACCCGGCGGCCTGGCACATCATCCAGTCGCTCGTCGACCAGTACGACATCGACGTGATCATCGACACGGGCGACACGATGGACCACGGCACCGAAGCCGAGAACGGCTTCCTCGACCCCATTTCGGACCTCGGCGCCCCGTACGTGTGGGTGCGCGGCAACCACGACTCCGACGCCACCCAGAAGTCGATGAAGAAGCGCAAGGGCATCCACGTCGTCGACGCCGGGAAGTCGGTGCGGGTGGCGGGGCTGCGGATCGCGGGCATCGGCGACCCGCAGTTCACCCCGGACCGCTCGGTCGTCGCCGCCGGGGACCCGGCCGAGCGGCGCGTGGGCCGCGAGCTGGCCGCGTCGATCCGGGCCCAGCGGGCAGCGGGCAAGCCGGTGGACATCGCCATCGCCCACAACCCGGTGGCCGCGGCGGAGACCGACGGCACCGTCCCGCTGGCCCTGGCCGGGCATCTGCACCACCGGACGACGAGTGTCCTGACGCATGGCACCCGGCTGATGGTCGAGGGCTCCACGGGCGGCAGCGGGCTGCGGGCGGTGGAGAAGCAAAAGCCGACGGATGTACAGGCGTCCGTGCTCTACCTGGACCGGAACACCCGGCTGCTCCAGGCGTGGGACGAGATCATCCTGGGCGGGCTGGGCCTGTCAAGGGCCGAGGTCAGCCGCCATCTGCCGGACGAGAACCGGCCGGGAGGGAGCCCGTCACCGACGGTTCCGTAAACCGTTTTGGCGAACACTCCCCCCATCCCATATGCTTCTCACGTCCCCGACGGCGCCGACAAGCGCCCAGGTGGGCCATCAGCCCTCATCGTCTAGTGGCCCAGGACGCCGCCCTTTCAAGGCGGTAGCACGGGTTCGAATCCCGTTGGGGGCACGCAACACCCTGTGCGAGACTGGTTTCGCACGAGCTTGGTCCTGTGGAGCAGTTTGGAGTGCTCGCCACCCTGTCAAGGTGGAGGCCGCGGGTTCAAATCCCGTCAGGACCGCTGCGGCTGGGTAGCTCAGTTGGTACGAGCGTCCGCCTGAAAAGCGGAAGGTCGCCGGTTCGACCCCGGCCCCAGCCACCGTCCCGCCCCCGTCGTCGACGGGGGCGGATTTTTTGTATCTGCTACGGCGGCCCGTAGGCCCGTACGCCAACGGGGTCAGAGAAGCCGCTCTCCGAAGTCGAGATCCTTGGAGTCCCAGCCGCTCCCCTGACATGACGACTTGGGAACGGTCGCTCAGCCGAAGGCCGGCTCCGCCGCGCTGAAGGTGAGGCTTCAGCCCTGCGGTGGCGCAGTCCGGATTGGGGTTCGCCTCGATCGGCGCGACGGTGAGGGTGTCAGCTGCCAGGGGGCCGGACACGACCTCGCCGTCAATGCCGGCCGTGCCCGCCTTCGGCGTAAATGCCGGCCGTGCCCGCCTTCGGCGTAGAGGACTCCGCCCGGGCGCCTCGCCCGCGAAACGGCAACCCGTACGCGAACGGGCGCCGCGCGGCATGCGGTCAGCCCCCGCGCGGGGGAGTCCACACGAGCGGTCGCACTGGATCCGCACTCCCCCGTCGGCGCGGTGCGGTTCCGCGGCAGCCTGCTGCAGGGGCGCAGGTGCGGCGCGGCCACCATCACCATGCGCGCAGCCCCAGCGGGCACCGTTCGGGTTCACTCGGACCCCTCGTCCCGTGGCGAGCTCGTCCCGTGGCGAGCGGGAAAGCCCCCCATCGGGCTGGCATACGGTCGCTTACGCAAAGGTGTCAGCATCTGACACTAGAGGGAGCCAAGCTTCCACTTGTGGAAATCCCGGCCTCGGCAAGGCCGGAACCTGGGCATTCACCTACGGGGCCGTCCGCATTCATGCACCTTTTCCCCTCCCCTGTGTGACCTTGCATGAGCGTTGTGTAATGTACGTGGCCGGATTCCCTCTTGAGTCCGCCGGGGAGCGACAAAAAGACTGCTTACGCAACAAAGCCGGACACGCACCCTGCATGGGGCTGCGCGGCACAGCCGTCACGATCGCAATTGTGAGGAGACCGCCGTATGCCTGATGCCTGTACTCGAGGCACCGCATACCCGATCACGCTGTCCGACGGCACCACCACCCGAACCCGGGAGGTGACCCCCTCCGACCTGGGACCGATCCAGGCGCTGCACCTCCGTTGCTCGCTGGACAGCCGAGCCATGCGCTATCACGCGGGTAAGACCGTGCTGTCTCCCGCCGAATGGCGGCAGCTCTCGGACCCGAAGCGCGGCACCACGTTGGTCACAACCCCTGGCCAGCGCATGGACCACATCATCGCTATGACGAACGTCATGCGGACCGATCAGCAAGGGGTGGGGGAACTCGCCATCCTCATCGAGGACGCATGGCAGTTCAGGGGACTGGGCACCGCGCTGGCCGCGCACGCGGCCGCCGTGGCCCGCCAAGCAGGGCACCACACGCTGACCGCTGTGGTAGCGGCGGGCAATGCGCCGATGCTCCATGTTCTGGAGAGCCTGGACGCGGCGCCGGCCCGGGCGATGGGGCCCGTCCTGGACATCAGCATCCCGCTGTAGCGAGGGCTCCGGGGCCGCTGAGGACCACGTGTCCCGCGTACGGCTCCGGACCTGCACCCCCGGGCGCTCCGCGCCGCGGTGCCTCCCCGCCCACCCGCCCTCACAAAGGGCCGGGTGGGCGGGGGAGGAAACGCGCCGCAGGCGCTGGGAGCACACCCTTGCCGTCCAGTAACCCCACCTGGCCGCGATACCCATCGCGGCCCCGGCAGAAGGAGTCCCGCGTGAGACGCACCCCCCACCGACGCGCCGTAACGACCGGCGCGCTGGTAGCCGTGACGGCGATGCTCGCCGTCGGTGTCCTGGGCACGGGCCGCAGGCGCGAGATGCGGGGCGCGCGCCGCCGGCGCGGTGCGTCGGCCCGCGGGCGCGGAGCGGCCGACTCGGCGAGAGAAATGGTTCGGCACTTCATTCGGCGAGGTGAGATCCTTGACCAGGTATGCCTACTTCCTTGCCCACCGCGCCCGCCACCCTCGCCGCGCTCCAGGAGCGGCTGCCCGAGCTGATGCTGCGCGACGAGCGCCGGCTCGGGCGGCGTCTCGACGGCGCGTGCAAGATCCGTAAGCCCGAGGCCCGGCAGGCGGTCCTGGCGGAGATCGCCGCCGAGGTCGAGCAGGCCGAACTGCGCATCGCGAACCGCCGCGCCGCCGTGCCCGAGGTCACGTACCCCGAGCAGCTGCCGGTCAGCCAGCGGAAGGAAACGATCCTGGAGACGATCCGCGACCACCAGGTCGTGATCGTCGCGGGCGAGACCGGCTCCGGCAAGACCACCCAGATCCCCAAGATCTGCCTCGAGCTGGGCCGCGGGGTCCGCGGCCTGATCGGCCACACCCAGCCGCGCCGCATCGCGGCCCGTACGGTCGCGGAGCGCGTGGCGCAGGAGCTGCGGACGCCGCTCGGCGAGACGGTCGGCTGGAAGGTCCGCTTCACCGACCAGGTGGGCGACGACACCCTCGTCAAGCTGATGACCGACGGCATTCTGCTCGCGGAGATCCAGACGGACCGCGAGCTGCGCCAGTACGACACGATCATCATCGACGAGGCCCACGAGCGCAGCCTCAACATCGACTTCATCCTCGGCTATCTCGCGCAGCTGCTGCCTCGCCGCCCCGACCTCAAGATCGTGATCACCTCCGCCACCATCGACCCGGAGCGCTTCTCCCGCCACTTCGGCGACGCGCCGATCGTCGAGGTGTCGGGGCGTACGTATCCGGTCGAGGTCCGCTACCGCCCGCTCCTCGAAGAGGGGGGCGAGGACGCGGACCGCGACCAGATCACCGCCATCTGTGACGCCGTCGACGAGCTCCAGGCCGAGGGCCCGGGCGACATCCTGGTCTTCCTCTCCGGCGAGCGGGAGATCCGCGACACCGCCGACGCCCTGCTCAAGAAGAGGCTCCCCTTCACCGAGGTGCTGCCGCTGTACGCGCGGCTGTCGCACGCCGAGCAGCACCGCGTCTTCCAGCGGCACACGGGCCGGCGCATCGTCCTCGCCACGAACGTGGCGGAGACCTCGCTGACCGTCCCGGGCATCCGCTACGTCATCGACCCGGGCACCGCCCGTATCTCCCGCTACAGCCACCGCACCAAGGTGCAGCGGCTGCCCATCGAGCGGATCTCGCAGGCCAGCGCCAACCAGCGCAAGGGCCGCTGCGGCCGTACCGCCGACGGCATCTGCATCCGGCTGTACTCCGAGGAGGACTTCCTCTCCCGGCCGGAGTTCACCGACGCCGAGATCCTGCGGACGAACCTGGCCTCCGTCATCCTCCAGATGACCGCGGCCGGGCTCGGCGACATCGAGAAGTTCCCGTTCATCGATCCGCCGGACCACCGGAACATCAAGGACGGCATCCAGCTCCTGGAGGAACTGGGCGCGCTCGACAAGCTGAAGTCCCCCCGGCCGGGACAGAAGGGGCGGCGGCTCACCCCGGTCGGCCGCAAGCTCTCGCAGCTGCCCGTGGACCCGCGGCTGGCCCGTATGGTCCTGGAGGCCGACCGCAACGGCTGCGTCCGCGAGGTCATGGTGATCGCGGCCGCCCTGTCCATCCAGGACCCGCGCGAGCGCCCGACCGACAAGCAGCAGCAGGCGGACCAGCAGCACGCGCGCTTCAAGGACGAGAACTCCGACTTCCTGGCCTTCCTCAATCTGTGGAAGTACATCCGCGAGCGGCAGAAGGAGCTGTCCTCCTCCGCGTTCCGGCGGATGTGCCGCAATGAGTTCCTGAACTACCTGCGGATACGCGAGTGGCAGGACATCTACAGCCAGCTGCGTACGGTCGCCAAGACCATGGGCATCCACCTCAACGACACGGATGCCACCCCGGAGCAGATCCACACCGCGCTGCTGGCCGGCCTGCTGTCGCACATCGGCCTGAAGGACACCGACAAGAACGAGTATCTGGGCGCCCGCAGCGCCAAGTTCGCGGTCTTCCCCGGCTCGGCGCTGTTCAAGAAGCCGCCCCGTTGGGTGATGTCCGCGGAACTGGTGGAGACCTCCCGGCTGTGGGCGCGGGTCAACGCGAAGATAGAGCCGGAGTGGGTCGAGCCGCTCGCCCAGCACCTGGTCAAGCGCACCTACAGCGAGCCGCACTGGGAGCAGAAGCAGGCGGCGGTGATGGCGTACGAGCGGGTGACGCTGTACGGCGTGCCGATCGTCGCCCAGCGCAAGGTCAACTACGGGCGGATCGACCCGGAAACCAGCCGCGAGCTGTTCATCCGCAACGCGCTCGTCGAGGGCGACTGGCGCACTCACCACCAGTTCTTCCACGACAACCGCAAACTGCTCGGCGAGGTCGAGGAGTTGGAGCACCGTGCGCGGCGCCGCGACATCCTCGTGGACGACGAGACCCTCTTCGACTTCTACGACCAGCGCATCCCCGAGCACGTCGTCTCCGGTGCCCACTTCGACTCCTGGTGGAAGAGCAAGCGCAGGGAGGAGCCGGAGCTACTCAACTTCGAGAAGTCGATGCTCATCAACGAGCAGGCGGAGGGCGTCACCAAGGACGACTACCCGGACTCCTGGCGCCAGGGGAAGCTGAAGTTCCGGGTGACCTACCAGTTCGAGCCGGGCGCGGACGCCGACGGTGTGACCGTCCACATCCCGCTGCAGGTGCTCAACCAGGTCACCCCCGACGGCTTCGAATGGCAGATCCCGGGCCTGCGGGAGGAACTGGTCACCGAGCTGATCCGGTCCCTGCCCAAGCCGGTCCGCCGTAACTACGTCCCGGCGCCGAACTACGCCAAGCGCTTCCTCGACACGGTGGTTCCGGTCCAGGAGCCGCTGACGGTCGCGCTCACCCGCGAACTCCAGCGGATGGTGGGCGTGAGGATCGACGTCGAGGACTGGGACTGGTCGAAGGTCCCCGACCACCTGAAGATCACCTTCCGGGTGGTGGACGAGCGACGGCGCAAGCTGGCCGAGGACAAGGACCTGGAAGCGCTCAAGCTCCGGCTCAAGCCCAAGACGCGGGCGGCGATCTCCAAGGCCGCGGACACCAGCGGCATCGAGCAGCGCACGGGCCTGACGCAGTGGACGATCGGCGCACTGCCCCGCACCTTCGAGACCCGGCGGGGCGGCCAGCCCGTCAAGGCGTACCCGGCACTGGTCGACGAGGGCGCCTCCGTCGCCGTACGGCTCTTTGACACCGAGCCGGAGCAGGCCGAGGCGATGTGGCGCGGCACCCGTCGGCTGATCCTGCTGGGCATCCCGTCCAATCCCGCCAAGTTCGCCCAGGACAAGCTGAGCAACCAGGCCAAGCTCGCGCTGTCGCGCAGCCCGCACGGCAGCGTGCAGGCCCTGTTCGAGGACTGCGTGACGGCGGCCGCCGACAAGCTGATCGCGACGCACGGCGGCCCGGCGTGGGACGAGGAGTCCTTCCGGAAGCTGTACGACGCTGTACGCGCCGACCTGGTCGACGCGACGATGGACACGGTGCGGAAGGTCCAGGAGGTGCTGGCGGCCTGGCAGTCCTGTGAGCGCCGGCTGAAGGCCACCACATCGCTGTCCCTCGTACCGTCGCTGACCGACATCAAGGAGCAGCTGGCGGGCCTCATCAAGCCGGGTTTCGTGACCGAGCACGGCGTGCGCCGGCTTCCGGACCTGCTGCGCTACCTGGTCGCCGCCGACCGGCGGCTCCAGCAGCTTCCGAACAACGCCGAGCGGGACCGCGCCCGGATGGCGAAGGTGAAGGAGATGCAGGACGAGTACGCCTGGCTGCTGGAGCGGCTTCCGCAGGGACGGCCGGTCCCGGCGGAGGTGCGGGAGATCCGCTGGATGATCGAGGAGCTGCGGGTCAGCTACTTCGCGCATGCCCTGGGGACGGCGTATCCGGTGTCGGACAAGCGGATCATAAAAGCGATCGACGCGGCGGCGCCGTGACGCCACCATCGCCAAGAGTGAGTTCGACCGAAGCGTCTGACCTGCTGTAGAGTCTCATCTCGCGGCACCGAGCGGCACGAAAGTGCGAGGAGTCGTGACAGCTTGGTCCTGTGGAGCAGTTTGGAGTGCTCGCCACCCTGTCAAGGTGGAGGCCGCGGGTTCAAATCCCGTCAGGACCGCACCGAAGCGAGGCCCGCATCCCACGAGGATGCGGGCCTCGCTGCTGCGCAACAGCCCAACCAGGCGCCAGAGGCGGCGCCCTGGGGGCACTCCCCCAGCTACCGCTGGGGGCACCCCCACTCGGCCGAAGGCTGGGGGAGGAGCCGCAATTGGATGCAGCAGATCCCGTCAGAGCCGCACCGCGAAGCCCGGATCCCCCAGGATCCGGGCTTTCTGGCGTCTTGACTGCTTCCCCGTGCGGCGGGTACCCAGGCATCAGGGGACAGGGGGCTGCTGGGGAGGTCCGCGCATGACGACATCCGCGAGGCATGAGACGAGAGCGCTGCTGAGAGCCCATCTGTCGGCCGCCGCCAGCTACCGCCATCTCACCCGGCACTGCCCCATCTGCCGGCGCCTGCTCCGCCTTGCCATGGAACCGGCAGGGGACCGGGAACCGGACCGGGACCTGGCCGGGAGCAGCACCGCCCGGGCCACGCCGAGCGGCGACGAGGAGACGGACGAACCTTCCGCCGACACGTGATCCACGACTCCTCAACTGCCCAATATCGCAGGGTTACCGTCCGGTACAACCTGTGGGGCCTGTGACGGGAGTCACGCAACGAGTTTGCCGAACGGCGCATCTTACACACCTCTTACAGAGCCTCAATTTAATATGTGCAATTGCACGACCACTGAAGAGGGTTGCAGGAGGCGTTCGAAGGGCCGCCGCGCCACCACCGATCAGCGATCCGCGGCCCCGCGACGCCGCCCAACCACGGCTCACGAAGGCAACCTTGAGGTCTCGGACACAAAAAGATCGCGCTGGACCCGGCGGAGTCCAGCGCGATCGACGACGCACCCCCGTGCGTGAGGGATATGGAGCCTGTTGGGGCAGGCGCCCGTCGTATGGAGCCAGTCGGGCTGCTAGCCGGGGTGGGGGCCCGGAATTGCCCGGTTATGCGGTTGTTCAGGCCTCGCTGCGCTGCTGCGGGATACCCGCGAGCAGCGCGCGGACCTCGGCCTCGCGGTAACGGCGGTGCCCACCAAGCGTGCGGATGGACGTGAGCTTGCCTGCCTTGGCCCAGCGCGTGACCGTCTTCGGGTCCACGCGGAACATCGTGGCAACCTCAGCCGGGGTCAGCAGCGGCTCGGCATCAGGGGTGCGAGCGGTCATGAGCGGCCTCCTCGGGAGAACCGAACCATCACGGTTCTTTCCTCTAAATTCTGCACCTTGACCCACGTTGCCCGAAATGGCGCACGCAGGCCGAGTCGGTTATAGGACGAACGGCTTGTCCTCGGCACTACAACTACACCATCTGTCCAGCCGCGTCGGCCAAACCGATGGAATTGCCCTCTCAGGTGTTCAACCTCGACGGAAGCCGATGGACCATGCCATAACGGACAGTCACTCGGCAGTGACGATCAGTCACAACGTGATCAGCGGGTACGAGACACCCAAGAAGTGCAATACCGATCTTTCCGCCCATAGTTGAACGGAAGGAGCCCGTCCCGGACTCCTTGTCCTATTTTGACACGAGGGCAGGGGATGAGGGCAAGGCCCGGCTTAGTGCTGTAGGTCACGCTTGCCTCAATGGCCCGGATCAGGACCAATGTCCTGGGTCCTTGGGCCCCGAGGCCTCGAGGTCCCGGCTCAACTCGCGAACTGCCGCTCCCGGACCACGCGCCAGCGGTCCGTGAGCCGTTCGTACGCCTCACCCGCCCGCGCCCCGTCACCCTCCCGCAGCGCCGCCAGCCCCTCCGCCACATCCGCAGCAGAATGATCGTCGGCGAGCTGCCCTTCGGGAAGAGCATGCACCAAGCCGCCGTAGTCCAACTCCACCAGGGACCGCGGATGGAACTCCTCGAGCCACCTGCCGACCTTCTCCAGGCCCTCGATCAGCGGTCCCTCATCGAGGGCCTCCCGCAGCACCTTCAGGCCCCGCGCCACCCGCCGTCGCGCCTGCACCATCGGAGTGCGGTAGCGCAGCACGGGCTCCTCGGCGTCCTTCACATACTCCCGCTCCTCGTCGGAGAAGAGCACGAACCACCGCACCGGCACATGCCAGGTGGCCGACCGGATCCACGGCCTGGCGTCGGGATTGCGCTCCCGCCACCGCTCGTAGTCCGCCACCGCCTGCCCGCGCACCACCGGCGGCAGCACCGCGTCCAGCACCGGCTCCGGAAGCTCCTTGGCGAGCTGCTCCAGGGCCAGCCAGCCGCGCAATCGGGTGCGCCAGGGGCAGACGCAGGTCACGCCGTCCACGACCGCGATGAAGGCGTCGCTGCTCTCGTGTACGGGCACCGGGACGGGCGGCACCGGCAGCAGGTCCGCCAGCGCCCGGCGCAGCTCGTCCTGAGCCGTGGGCAGCTCCTCGCGCTCCGCATAGCGATACCAGTGGGAGCGCTCGGGCTCAGGGAACGCGGCCAGCGGTTCATAGACCCGCAGATATGCCGTGTACGGGACCATCACCGATGACGCCGGACCCACGCGCCTGCTCCTCCGTCGTTGCCGGGAGTTACCGCTCTGCCGGTCCGATCGTCCCACGTCCGACCACTGACGGAGGCTGATCCGGGGCACCCGGCCACTGCCGGAATCGCGGTCCGCATACGCCCACTCGGGCGTGACTCGGGCGCACCCCGGTGCTCCCGGGTGCCCGCAGGATCTACCCTGAGGCCGTCCGGCCCTCCCCCCACCCGCCGGAGGGCGTTCCTCCACGTCTTCGGGAGTCACCACAGTGACCGACGTAGCTCCTGCGCCAGCCGACCACCTCGGCGTGCTCACCACTCTCTTCCGGTCCGATCAGGGCGGCCACGAGCAGGTCGTTCTCTGCCAGGACCGCGAGAGCGGCCTGAAGGCCGTTATCGCCATCCACTCGACCGCGCTCGGCCCCGCCCTCGGCGGCACTCGCTTCCACGCCTACGCTTCCGACGAGGAGGCCGTCCTGGACGCGCTCAACCTCGCCCGCGGCATGTCGTACAAGAACGCGCTCGCCGGGCTCGACCACGGCGGCGGCAAGGCCGTGATCATCGGCGACCCGGACCGGCTCAAGAGCGAGGAGCTGCTGCTCGCCTACGGGCACTTCGTCGCATCTCTCGGCGGCCGCTACGTCACCGCCTGCGACGTCGGCACCTACGTCGCGGACATGGACGTCATCGCCCGCACCTGCCGGTGGACCACCGGCCGCTCGCCTGAGAACGGCGGCGCCGGCGACTCCTCCGTCCTGACCGCCTTCGGCGTCTTCCAGGGCATGCGGGCCAGCGCGCAGCACCTGTGGGGCGAGCCGACGCTGCGCGGCCGCACTGTCGGCATCGCGGGCGTCGGCAAGGTCGGCCACCACCTCGTGGAGCACCTGCTGGAGGACGGCGCCGAGGTCGTGATCACGGACGTCCGCGCCGAGTCGGTGGACCGGGTCCGGGCCAAGCACCCGAACGTCAAGGCCGTCGCCGACACGGACTCGCTGATCCGTACGCCCGGCCTGGACGTCTACGCCCCGTGCGCCCTGGGCGGCGCGCTGAACGACGACACGGTCCCCACCCTCACCGCGAAGGTCGTCTGCGGCGCGGCCAACAACCAGCTCGCCCACCCGGGCGTCGAGAAGGACCTCGCCGACCGCGGCATCCTCTACGCCCCGGACTACGTCGTGAACGCCGGTGGCGTGATCCAGGTGGCGGACGAGCTGCACGGCTTCGACTTCGAGCGGGCCAAGGCCAAGGCCAGGAAGATCTACGACACGACGCTGGCCATTTTCGAGCGGGCCAAGGCCGACGGCATTCCGCCGGCGGCCGCCGCGGACCGCCTCGCCGAGCAGCGCATGGCGGAGGCCCGCGCGGTGTGACGCCACACCGGTGGTGCCGCTTCGCGAGGGAGGTGCGGCCGGCCGAAACGGCCGAAAATCTGCCCCTGCGCGCGGAGCGGCCCCGCCGTGAAACGGCTCATGGGGGAGCCCAACGAGAGAAGACTCACGACCCTTCGGCGGGTCGATCCGCAACAGAAGGTAAAATCACAGCTGACCAGCGAGGACGAGGCTCCTTGCGGGTCCTGCGGCGTGGCGCGTCCTGCGGGCGACGTACCGTATGGGCGCGGAAGCAGGTACCGTTGAACCACTACCGGACCGGTCTCTCCTTCGAGAGTCCGCTCCTACTCATGAACGCGTGTCAAGACTCTGGGGCCGTCGAGCCCCGTCGTTGAGGGGGTCGAGCCATGGGGCGCGGCCGGGCCAAGGCCAAGCAGACGAAGGTCGCCCGCCAGCTGAAGTACAACAGCGGTGGGACCGACCTCACACGCCTGGCTGAGGAGCTGGGCGCATCGACGTCGAATCAGCCGCCGAACGGCGAGCGCTTCGAGGACGATGAGCTGGACGACGACCCGTACGCACGGTACGCGGAGCTGTACAACGACGAGGACGAGGACGAGGACGAGCCGTCCGACCACTCTTCGCACCGTCGGCGGGCCTGACCACGGGCAGCTGCCCGCGGCTCCTCTCGTACGTCCATGACCCGGTCCGGGCCCTGTCCCGGACCGGGTTCTGCGCTGCCCTCATACGGCCGACGAGTGCCCTCACGCCGTGGCGTAGTCCCCGGTCAGTGTCACGGCCTCGGTGTGCGCGCCGCGCTCGGTGATCTCGCCGACGGCCCAGGCGTCCACGCCCCGGTCGGCGAGGGTCGTCAGCGCCACGTCCACCGACTCCTGCGGCACGACCGCGATCATGCCGACGCCCATGTTGAGCGTCTTCTCCAGCTCCGGCCGCTCCACCGAGCCCAGCCGCCCGACCAGGTCGAACACCGGCCCCGGGGTCCAGGTGGAGCGGTCCACCGTCGCGTGCAGCTCGTCCGGGACGACCCGGGCCAGGTTGTTCGCCAGCCCGCCGCCCGTGATGTGCGAGAAGGCGTGCACCTCGGTGGTCCGGGTGAGCGCCAGGCAGTCCAGCGAGTAGATCTTGGTGGGCTCGAGCAGCTCTTCGCCGAGCGTCCGGCCGAACTCCGGGACCTGCCGGTCCAGCGACCACCCGGCCCGGTCGAAGAGCACATGCCGGACCAGTGAGTACCCGTTGGAGTGAAGTCCGGACGACGCCATGGCGATGACCGCGTCACCCGTACGGATACGATCCGCGCCCAGCACCCGGTCGGCCTCGACCACGCCCGTGCCCGCGCCGGCGACGTCGAAATCGTCCGGCTCGAGCAGGCCGGGGTGCTCGGCGGTCTCGCCGCCCACCAGGGCGCAGCCCGCCAGGACACAGCCCTCGGCGATGCCCTTGACGATCGCGGCGACCCGCTCGGGGTAGACCTTGCCGACGCAGATGTAGTCGGTCATGAACAGCGGCTCGGCGCCGCAGACGACGATGTCGTCCATCACCATGGCGACCAGGTCGTGGCCGATGGTGTCGTAGATGCCCATCTGGCGGGCGATGTCGACCTTGGTGCCGACGCCGTCGGTGGCGGAGGCGAGCAGCGGCCGCTGGTAGCGCTTGAGGGCGGAGGCGTCGAAGAGGCCGGCGAAGCCGCCGAGGCCGCCGACGACCTCCGGGCGGGTGGCCTTCTTCACCCACTCCTTCATCAGATCGACGGCGCGGTCGCCCGCTTCGATGTCGACGCCCGCTGCTGCGTAGCTGGCACCGGTGGTCCCAGTGGTCTCCGAGGACATGACGATGGGATCTTTCGTGTCGGGTGACAGGCGTGTGCGGGCTAGGGGCGGCGGAGCGAGTCGGCGCCACCGGGGCCGGAGGTCAGCGTGGCGACGCCGTCGACGTCGCTGCGCGCGGGCACGGAAGCCTCCGACTCCAGGAGGTGCTTGCCCAGCAGCTCCGGATCCGGCAGCTCGATCGGGTACTCACCGTCGAAGCAGGCACGGCACAGGTTCGGCTTGGCGATCGTGGTCGCCTCGATCATGCCGTCGAGGGAGATGTACGCCAGCGAGTCCGCGCCCAGCGACTTGCCGATCTCCTCGACCGACAGGCCATTGGCTATCAGCTCGGCGCGGGTGGCGAAGTCGATGCCGAAGAAGCACGGCCACTTGATCGGCGGCGAGGAGATCCGGATGTGGACCTCGGCCGCGCCGGCCTCGCGGAGCATCCGGACGAGCGCGCGCTGGGTGTTGCCGCGGACGATCGAGTCGTCGACGACGACCAGGCGCTTGCCCTTGATGACTTCCTTGAGGGGGTTGAGCTTGAGCCGGATGCCGAGCTGGCGGATGGTCTGCGAGGGCTGGATGAAGGTCCGGCCGACGTAGGAGTTCTTCACCAGACCGGAGCCGTACGGGATACCGCTGGCCTCGGCGTATCCGACGGCGGCCGGGGTCCCGGACTCGGGAGTGGCTATCACCAGGTCGGCGTCGGCGGGGGCCTCCTGGGCCAGACGGCGGCCCATCTCCACGCGGGAGAGGTAGACGTTGCGGCCCGCGATGTCGGTGTCGGGGCGGGCGAGGTAGACGTACTCGAAGACGCAGCCCTTGGGCCGGGCCTCGGCGAAGCGGGAGCTGCGCAGGCCCTTCTCGTCGATGGCGATCATCTCGCCCGGCTCGACCTCCCGGATGAAGGAGGCGCCGACGATGTCCAGGGCGGCGGTCTCGGAGGCGACCACCCAGCCACGCTCGAGGCGGCCGAGGACCAGCGGCCGGATGCCCTGCGGGTCACGGGCGGCGTACAGGGTGTGCTCGTCCATGAAGACCAGCGAGAAGGCGCCCTTGACCTGCGGCAGCACGCGCGGGGCGGCCTGCTCGACGGTCAGCGGATTGCCGTCCTCGTCGGCCTGGCCCGCGAGCAGGGCCGTGACGAGGTCGGTGTCGTTGGTCGCGGCGACCTGGGTGGCGCGGCCGCCCTCGCGGGGCAGCGAGGCGACCAGCTCCGCCAGCTCGGCGGTGTTGACCAGGTTGCCGTTGTGGCCGAGTGCGATCGATCCGTGCGCGGTGGCGCGGAAGGTCGGCTGCGCGTTCTCCCACACCGAGGCGCCGGTGGTCGAGTAGCGGGCATGACCGACAGCGATATGGCCCTGCAGGGAGCTGAGGGATGTCTCGTCGAAGACCTGCGAGACCAGGCCCATGTCCTTGAAGACGAGGATCTGTGAGCCGTTGCTCACCGCGATGCCCGCGGACTCCTGTCCACGGTGCTGCAGCGCATACAGCCCGAAATAGGTGAGCTTGGCGACCTCTTCACCCGGGGCCCAGACACCGAAGACGCCGCAGGCGTCCTGGGGGCCCTTCTCACCCGGGAGGAGATCGTGGTTGAGTCGTCCGTCACCACGTGGCACGCGACCGAGTTTAAGCCAGGTTGCGGATTCATCCGAACCGGGGACTGGCGGGGAGCTGTCCGATGTGACCATCGGAACGCGGCGAAGGCGTCCAAAACGGTGTCCATGATTCGGGACGGGCGAGGGCACCCCAGGTCAGGCTGACGGCAGCGCTGTGCCGTCCACGCGGCGGGTGACGTCCGCCTCATCCCTCGGGGCGAGACAGCTCTAGCCCAGGAGTGGCAGGTAGGGGGAGAGGTCGGCGCGGTCGCCGCCGGCGGTGAGGGCCGCCGAGTCGAGCGCCGTGGTCCAGTCCGTACGGCCCGTGGCAAGGCGGATCCACGTCAGCGGGTCGGTCTCGACGACGTTCGGCGGCGTACCGCGCGTGTGCCGCGGCCCCTCGATGCACTGGACCACGGCGAACGGCGGGATCCGCACCTCCACGGAGCCGCCGGGCGCCTTCGCCGCGAGGGCGTCGGCGAGCAGCCGGGTCGCGGCGGCGAGCGCCTGACGGTCGTACGGGATCTCGGTGCCGAGCGCCGCCGCCAGGTCGTCGGTGTGGACGACCAGCTCGACGCACCGGGTGACCAGGAAGTCGTCCAGCCGCATGGCACCGACGCGCCCCGCCAGCAGCCGGTCGTCACGAGCGGTCGGCAGGACCGCGGCGAGCCGGTCGGCCGCCCGGGTCAGCAGCTCGTCCGGCTCGGTCGCGGCGGCCAGGCCGCGGGTGTCCTCATCGATCTGCCCGGCCAGGGCCGCGGTCGCGAACGGCCAGTCGAGGAGCGCGACCTCCTGCGCAGGCGGCTCGGGCAGCTCCAGGTAGTGGCTGACGGCGCCCACGACCATCGAAAAGTGCCCGACGAGATCGCGGACGCTCCAGTCCCCCAGCCGAGTGGGCAGCGCCAACTGGGTGGTGGACAGGCCGGCTGCCGCTGCCCGGACGTGCTGGGACTGCGCGATGACAGCGGCCCGTATCCTCGCGGAGTCGTAGGCACGCGCTCGAGGCTTGCGCTGGGCGGTGGACATGGCGCTGAGCTTAGTTCGGTGGCCGGTGCGAGGGCAGGAATCGGCGGGAAGGCCTCCGACGTCGGAGGTTGAGCCTGCGTGACGGCGCTGAGCGACCCGAGGCCAGGACAGCAAGCGGACGGCCCCGCTCCCGTGAGACCCGGGAGCGGGGCCGTTCGTCGCGTGCGCTCGCGGATCAGGCCAGCAGCGCCGGGATCGTCGCCTCGTACGCTGCACGCAGCTCGGCCAGCGGGATGCTGAACTTCCCCTGGACCTCCAGCGCGTCACCGTCGACCACGCCGATGCGCGTCGCCGGGAGACCCCGCGCACCGCACATGTCGGTGAAGCGGAGCTCCTCGCTGCGGGGCACCGCCACGATCGCGCGGCCCGCCGACTCCGAGAACAGCGTGACGAACGCGGAACCCGTGGCGGAGCCACTATCGGATGCGGTGTCCGGGATGACGATCCGCGCGCCCTTGCCGCCCTTGAGGCAGGACTCGACCAGAGCCTGGATCAGGCCGCCGTCCGACAGGTCGTGCGCCGCGTCGATCATGCCGTCACGAGAGGCGGAGATCAGGATCTCGGCCAGCAGCTTCTCGCGGTCCAGGTCCACGGCCGGCGGCAGGCCGCCGAGGTGGTCGTGGATCACCTGCGACCAGGCCGAACCGCCCAGCTCCTCCCTGGTGTCCCCAAGGAGGTAGATCAGCTGCCCCTCCTCGGCGAACCCCATCGGCGTACGGCGCGTGACGTCGTCGATCACACCGAGCACGCCGACCACCGGGGTCGGGTGGATGGCGGCCTCTCCGGTCTGGTTGTACAGCGAGACATTGCCGCCGGTGACCGGCGTGCCCAGCGCCAGGCAGCCGTCGGCCAGCCCACGGCAGGCCTCCGCGAACTGCCACATGACCGCCGGGTCCTCCGGCGAGCCGAAGTTCAGGCAGTCGGAGACGGCCAGCGGCCGGGCGCCGGTGGCGGCGACATTGCGGTACGCCTCGGCGAGCGCCAGCTGCGCGCCGGCGTACGGATCGAGCTTGGCGTAGCGGCCGTTGCCGTCCGTCGCGACGGCGACACCGAGGCCCGTCGCCGCGTCGATCCGGACCATGCCGGAGTCCTCGGGCTGAGCCAGGACCGTGTTGCCCTGCACAAACCGGTCGTACTGGTCGGTGACCCAGGACTTGGACGCCTGGTTCGGGGACCCGACGACCCTCAGGACCTGCTCACGCAGTTCTTCCGGCGTAGCCGGCCGGGGCAGCTTGTTCGGGTCGTCGGCCTGGAGGGCGTCCTGCCAGTCCGGACGGGCGAAGGGCCGGTGGTAGACCGGGCCCTCGTGGGCGACCGTACGCGGCGGGACGTCGACGATCTGCTCGCCGTGCCAGTAGATCTCCAGCCGGTCGCCGTCGGTCACCTCACCGATGACGGTGGCGATGACGTCCCACTTCTCGCAGATCTCCAGGAAGCGGTCGACCTTGTCGGGCTCGACGATCGCGCACATGCGCTCCTGCGACTCGCTCATGAGAATCTCCTCGGGCGAGAGGGTCGCATCGCGCAGCGGGACGGTGTCGAGCTCGACGCGCATACCGCCGGAGCCGGCGCTCGCCAGCTCGCTGGTGGCGCAGGACAGGCCGGCGCCGCCGAGGTCCTGGATGCCGGCGACCAGCTTCTCCTTGAAGATCTCCAGGGTGCACTCGATGAGGAGCTTCTCCTGGAACGGGTCGCCGACCTGGACCGCCGGCCGCTTCGCCGGCTTACTGTCGTCGAAGGTCTCGGAGGCCAGCACCGAGACACCGCCGATGCCGTCGCCGCCGGTGCGGGCGCCGTAGAGGACCACCTTGTTGCCGGCGCCGGACGCCTTGGCCAGGTGGATGTCCTCGTGCTTCATCACGCCCACGCACAGGGCGTTGACCAGCGGGTTGCCCTGGTAGCAGGAGTCGAAGACGACCTCGCCGCCGATGTTGGGCAGCCCCAGGCAGTTGCCGTAGCCGCCGATGCCCGCGACGACGCCCGGCAGGACGCGCTTGGTGTCGGGGTGGTCGGCGGCGCCGAAGCGCAGCGGGTCCATGACGGCGACCGGGCGGGCACCCATGGCGAGGATGTCGCGCACGATGCCGCCGACGCCGGTGGCCGCGCCCTGGTAGGGCTCGATGTACGAGGGGTGGTTGTGCGACTCGACCTTGAAGGTGACCGCGTAACCCTGACCGACGTCGACGACGCCCGCGTTCTCGCCGATGCCGACGAGGAGTGCGTCATTGACCGGGGCCTTCTCGCCGAACTGCTTGAGGTGGACCTTGCTCGACTTGTACGAGCAGTGCTCAGACCACATGACGGAGTACATCGCCAGCTCGGCGCCGGTCGGGCGGCGGCCCAGGATCTCGCGGATGCGCTCGTACTCGTCCTGCTTCAGGCCCAGTTCGGCCCACGGCTGCTCGACGTCCGGGGTTTCGGTGGCGTGCTTGACGGTGTCGAGAGTCATGCGTTGACCAGCTTCTTCAGGATCGAGGTGAAGAATCCGAGCCCGTCGGTACCGCCGGTGCCGATCAGCGGCTCGACGGCGTGCTCCGGGTGCGGCATGAGGCCGACGACGTTGCCCGCCTCGTTGGTGATGCCGGCGATGTCGCGCAGCGAACCGTTGGGGTTCACATCCAGGTACCGGAACGCGACCCGGCCCTCCGCCTCCAGCATGTCCAGCGTGCGCTCGTCGGCGACGTAGCGGCCGTCCATGTTCTTCAGCGGGATGTGGATCTCCTGACCGGCGGTGTAGTCGGCGGTCCAGAGGGTGTCAGCGTTCTCGACCCGCAGCTTCTGCTCGCGGCAGATGAAGTGCAGATGGTCGTTGCCGAGCATGGCGCCGGGCAGCAGGTGTGCTTCGGTGAGCACCTGGAAGCCATTGCAGATGCCCAGGACCGGAAGACCGGCCCTGGCCTGGTCGATGACGTTTTCCATGATCGGCGAGAAGCGGGAAATGGCACCCGCCCGCAGATAGTCGCCGTAGGAGAAACCGCCGGGAAGCACCACGGCATCGACCTGCTGAAGGCTCTTGTCGCGGTGCCACAGAGCAACCGGTTCCGCACCGGCCAGGCGGATCGCGCGCTGGGTGTCCCTGTCGTCCAGGCTCCCCGGAAAAGTAATGACTCCGATACGAGCCGTCACGACTCGACCTTCACGGTGAAGTCTTCGATCACGGTGTTGGCCAGGAAGGTCTCGGCCATCTCATGGATCCGGGCCAGGGCGGCGTCGTCGACCGGCCCTTCGACCTCGAGTTCAAATCGCTTTCCCTGGCGGACGTCGGAGATTCCGTCGAAGCCGAGGCGGGGCAGTGCACGCTGCACCGCCTGGCCCTGCGGGTCGAGGATCTCCGGCTTGAGCATGACGTCGACTACGACGCGTGCCACTGGCACTCCCGATGGTGTGGTGCGTAAGGCGGTGTCCTCAGACTACCCCGCCCGAAAATCTACGCGAGTAGATATCTTCTACGGCTGCATCACACTTGTCACCGCCGGGGAAAATCCAGGGAAAAACGCGACGGCGACATTGCGTAGTGACACGCAACGGAATTAACTGGGCTTCCCAATGCATTGGCTGTCGCTGTACAAATGAAAATGGCCTGACCCCAAACATCCCGGCCATCCGCGTCTTCGCACGTCATCGCGGTGGTGCCGCACGAAAGGACCGATATCCGTGGCTCAGCGCGTAGTGGTCACACTCTCCGACGACATCGAGGGCGGGGAAGCGGCGGAGACGGTCATCTTCGGCCTCGACGGCAAGTTCTACGAGATCGACCTCAACGCTGCCAATGCGAAGAAACTGCGCGGAGCGCTCGCGCCTTACGTCGAGGCCGGCCGAAAGCGGTCCAAGTCGGGCAAGACGTACCGGCACACCGCGATCGCCCCGGATCCGGCCGCAGTACGCGCCTGGGCCCGCTCTCACGGCTACGAGGTCCCGCCGCGCGGCCGTATCCCGAAGAAGGTCTACGAGGCCTTCAATGCCGCCCGTTGATCGGACTTGCATGACACCCCAGGTGATCAGCTAAAGTCTGGATCACGCCGAGGGGCGAGACCGAAAGGCCAAACCCCTGGGTCCCGCGGGTGTAGCTCAGTAGTAGAGCGCCCTCTTTCCAAGAGGGAGGCGCAGTGTGCAATCCCTGTCACCCGCTCTCAGCACTGTCGGACCACTCCGGTGGATCAGGTACAGTGGTGTTCGCGCCGGACGGTGAAAGCCGTTCGGAGGCAATGCGGACGTGGCTCAGTTGGTAGAGCATCACCTTGCCAAGGTGAGGGTCGCGAGTTCGAATCTCGTCGTCCGCTCCATACGGATAAGGCTCCGGTTCTTTGGACCGGAGCCTTTTTCGTTGTCGGTTAGAGGTTGTCCACTGGAGCGGCTTGAGCGACAGATGTGACAGTCGCCACATTTTGGTACATCCGGCTGCCGCAGTGAGGATCGTCATGCGGCAGCGTGCGTTGCATGGGCACGAGGTTGGCTATAGTGGGTGTCGCACCGCGCGAGCGCGGCGCAGGCGGACGTGGCTCAGTTGGTAGAGCATCACCTTGCCAAGGTGAGGGTCGCGAGTTCGAATCTCGTCGTCCGCTCCATAGGGAGAAGGTCCCGGTCATCCGACCGGGACCTTCTCCGTTGTTCCGTGCCGGGTCGAGGAGGCCGGTTGGCGCCTGCGATCGGGCTCTTCCCACGTCCCGCCCTCTTCCTGGTACCGCTGGGAGGTGTCCCCATCCCGTAACTGGGGCTCCGCCCCAGGCCCCGGGGAGCCGGGGGCTGCGCCTGGCTCCGGGACGGAGGCACTCCCGGGGTGTCCCGGCGCAAGCGTCGGCACAGAGGCGCGGCCGCGGCATCCCGGCGAGGGGATTGCCTCTAGTGCCGCGTCAGCCAGGGTTTGCGCGGTAACGAGGTGACCTGGTGCGGTCAGCTGCAAGGCGCCGGATCGGCCTCGTAGTGGGCCTACTCGG
>NZ_JBUEGC010000048.1:0-51447 GCF_054963655.1 Streptomyces sp. HSS9-12
CGCCCTCTGCACCGCAACAGGCTGACCCTCACAAGATCGCCAACAGAGTCCTGGCATTGCAACTAGCCCCGGACTTCGCAGGTCACCCGATCGTGAAGATCAAGTGGTCGTAGTCGATCACTCGCCAATCGGGACCGTAGCGACGATAGCGGTCACCGTCCGGCTCGGTCGAGATCGGACACCGAGAGGCCGCTGCGGCGAACCTTTTCGGTGACCTGCGAAGTACGGGAACTATGCCGCGTCAGCCGACTGACGGCGGCAAGCCCCGAAGACAACAAGGCCCGCCCCCACCGATTGGTGGGGGCGGGCCTTCGTCGTACCCGTGGTCCTCGGGGCCGTCAGCTGCCGGTCGGTCCGGTGTCCGTCAGCGCTGCCCGGCCAGGGCGTACGGCTGAAGTTCCGCGGCCAGCTCCTCATGGACGCGCGCCTTGAGGAGCGTGCCCTTCTCGGTGTGCTCGGCGGAGATCACCTCGCCGTCCGCGTGCGTGCGCGAGACCAGCTGGCCCTGCGTGTACGGCACCAGCACCTCGACCTCGACCCGCGGCCGCGGCAGCTCGGCGTCGATGAAGTCCATCAGCTCGTCGATGCCCTGCCCGGTACGGGCCGACACCGCGAGCGCGCGCTTCTCCATGCGCATCAGCCGCTGGAGCACAAGCGGGTCCGCCGCGTCAGCCTTGTTGATCACCACGATCTCGGGCACGTTGACGGCGCCCACATCGCGGATCACTTCGCGCACGGCCGCGAGCTGCTCCTCCGGAGCCGGGTGCGCACCGTCCACCACGTGCAGGATCAGGTCGGCGTCGCCGACCTCCTCCATGGTGGAGCGGAAAGCCTCGACGAGGTGGTGCGGCAGGTGCCGTACGAACCCGACCGTGTCGGCGAGGGTGAAGGTCCGCCCGTTGGGCGTCTCGGCCCGGCGCACGGTCGGGTCGAGGGTGGCGAACAGCGCGTTCTCCACCAGGACTCCCGCACCCGTCAGCCGGTTGAGCAGCGAGGACTTCCCGGCGTTGGTGTATCCGGCGATGGCGACCGAGGGCACCTTGTTGCGCCGGCGCTCCTGCCGCTTGATGTCGCGGCCGGTCTTCATCTCCGCGATCTCCCGGCGCATCTTCGCCATCTTCTCGCGGATCCGGCGCCGGTCCGTCTCGATCTTCGTCTCACCGGGGCCACGGGTGGCCATACCGCCGCCCGAAGAACCGGAGCCACCGCCACCCATCTGCCGGGACAGCGACTGACCCCAGCCGCGCAGCCGCGGCAGCATGTACTGCATCTGCGCCAGCGAAACCTGCGCCTTGCCCTCTCGGGACTTGGCGTGCTGGGCGAAGATGTCGAGGATCAGGGCGGTGCGGTCGACCACCTTGACCTTGACAACGTCCTCGAGGTGGATGAGCTGGCCCGGAGTGAGCTCACCGTCGCAGACGACGGTGTCGGCCCCGGTCTCCAGCACGATGTCGCGCAGCTCCTGGGCCTTGCCCGAGCCGATGTACGTGGCCGGGTCCGGCCTGTCGCGGCGCTGGATGACGCCCTCCAGCACCAGCGCGCCCGCGGTCTCGGCGAGCGCGGCCAGCTCCGCGAGGGAGTTCTCCGCGTCCTGCACGGTGCCCGAGGTCCAGACGCCGACCAGCACCACACGCTCAAGGCGCAGCTGCCGGTACTCGACCTCGGTGATGTCCTCAAGCTCGGTGGAAAGGCCCGCAACGCGGCGCAGCGCCGCCCGGTCCGAGCGGTCGAACTGATGGCCGTCCCGCCCCTCGTCGATCGCGTGGCCCCAGGCGACGTCCTCTTCCATCAGGGCGTCGGCCCGAAGGCTTGCGGAGAAGCGCTGGGCGTCCTGGGAAGGGGAAGAAGAGGAGGTCATTTGATCCTTACGTCGATGGGATTCTCATCGGGGACAACAGCGACCGAGTTCGGAAGATTCCCCGCCCGGCCTCGCCTCGCGTCGCCGACGTGAAGATGGTCCCACGGCGGACCGCGGCCGTCACCTGTGTTTTCCGTGCACCACAGTGTTCGCCGGCGCGGCAGGCGGGTCGGTCTTCCAGTCGGGGTGGCCGGGCATCGGCGGAGTCTTGGTCCCGTACAGCCACGGCCGCAGAAAGCCCGAGAGGTCCTGTCCGGAGACTTCGGAGGCGAGCGCGATGAAGTCGGCGGTGGAAGCGTTGCCGTCCCGGTGCCGGCTGACCCAGGCGCGTTCGAGCCGGTCGAAGGCCGCCGCGCCGATCCGCTGCCGCAGGGCGTAGAGCACCAGCGCGGCACCGTCGTAGACGACCGGACGGAAGATGCCGATCTTCTGGCCGGCGCCGGATGGCTTGGGTGCGGCGGGTGGCCCGCCGGCGGCGCGCCAGGCGTCGGACCGGGCGTAGGCCAGACGCATCCGCTCAGTGAGCGGCACTCCGGCCTTCTCCTGGGCATACAGCGCTTCGTACCAGGTGGCGTGGCCTTCATTCAGCCATACGTCGGACCAGCGGGCCGGGCTGACGCTGTTGCCGAACCACTGGTGGGCCAGCTCGTGCACCATGATCGATTCGACGATCGGCTGCGCCCGCCCGGTGGTCGTGAACAGGCTGCGCTCGAAGAGCGAGAGCGTCTGGGTTTCCAGCTCGAAGCCGGTGCGGGTGTTGGCGATCAGCACTCCGTACGCCTCGAAGGGGTACCGGCCGACCTTGTGCTCCATCCAGGCGATCTGCCCAGGGGTTCTGGCCAGCCAGTCGGCCAGCCGCGCTTTGTCCGCCGCCGGGACCACATCGCGGACCAGGAGCCCGTGCGGGCCGGTGTGCCGGAGTACGGCGGAGCGGCCGATGGAGACCTGCGCCAGTTCGGTGGCCATGGGGTGGGCGGTGCGATAGGTCCAGGTGGTGGAGGTCGTACCGGGGGTCCGGTTCAGAGGCAGTCCGCCCGCGACGGCGACGAGGTGGTTGGGGGCGGTGATCCGGAAGGTGAAGACTGCCTTGTCGGAGGGGTGGTCGCTGCAGGGGAAGACCCGGTGGGCGGCGTCGGCCTGGTTGGCCATGGCCAGCCCGTCCTCCGTCCGCACCCAGCCGCCGTCCGCGCTGGCACGCGGATCGCTGGTGTGCTCCACGGTGATCCGCATCCGCGTGCCGCCACGGACCGGTCTCGTGGGAGTGACGGCCAGGTCCTCGCCCGCGGTCGCGAAACGTGCGGGCTTGCCGTTGACGGTGACGGACCGTACCTCCCCGCGGGCGAAGTCGAGGTTGAAGCCCCTCAGCGGCGAGGTGGCGCGGGCGTCGATGCGCGTGACCGCCCGCAGCGGCTTGGTGTTGTCACCGGTGTAGTCGAAGGCGATGTCGTAGGCCAGAACGTCGTACCCGGGGTTTCCCAGGTGTGGGAAGAGCCCGTCGCCGATCCCCAGTGGAGTGGGCGCCGGCACACCGGCCGCGACGAGGGTGGCCATGGCGGCAGCGACGAGGGCTGCCCTGCGCTGTGGGGATCGGATCATGTCCTCATCGGTATCAGCGCACGTGATGCCTGTTGCGGCGCCGCGCGCCGCTCCACCCGAACGGGCGGATCCGGGAACCGCTCGGGACCGCCGCCACTCAGGTCGTGGCCCGCCGCACCGCGGGGGCGGGGCTCTGGGCGCGAGACACGTCGTACACCCCAGGCACGTTGCGCATGGCGCGCATCAGGGCGGGGAGCCGGGCGGCATCGGGGAGCTGCAGGGTGTAGGTGTGGCGGACGCGTTGCTGCCGGGGCGGTTCGATGGCTGCGGAGACGATGGTGGCGCCCTCCAGCGCGATGACTTCGGTGAGATCCGCGAGCAGGTGGGGCCGTCCGAACGACTCCGCGAAGAGCGTGACCCGGTAGTCGCCCATGGCCCCGTCTGCCTGGCCGCGCCAGTGCACCGGGACGGTACGGTGCCCGGACAGGGTCATTCGCACCACGGCGGGGCACTGCGAACGGTGGACGGTGACGGTTCCGCCGCGGACGGCGAAGCCGGTGACCGCGTCCGGCGGCACAGGGGTGCAGCAGCCCGCGAGCCGTACGGTCGCGCCCGGCAGGTCCGCAACGGCGGCCACACGGGTCACCCTGCCCGCTCCGTCCCCGCTCTCCCCATCAGCCGCCGCTCGCCCGCGCTCCGCGGACGGGCCTGCCGCGGGGGCGCCGTCAGTCCCGGTTCCGTCGGCCGCCACCGGATCGGCCGGGGCCGCAGGGTCCTTCGGATGCTCGGGGTGGGCCCGCAGCCAGCGGCTGATGGCGATCCGGGCCGCCGGGGTGCGGGCGTGCTCGAGCCACTCCGGGGAAGGCCCCGCGGACGAGTCCTGGGTCATGATCACCTGGAGGGTGTCACCGTCGCCGAGGACAGTGGCGAGCGTCGCGAGACGGCCGTTGACGTGCGCCCCGACGCAGGCGTGCGCGGCCTCACCGTGCAGCGCGTACGCCGCGTCCACGCAACTGGCCCCGGCCGGGAGGCGGAAGGCCCCGCCATCGGCCCGGAACACCGTGATCTCCCGGTCCTGCGCGAGGTCGTCACGCAGCGAGGTCCAGAACGTGTCCGGGTCGGGGACCGCCTGCTGCCACTCCAGGAGCCGCGAGAGCCAGCCGGGACGGGTGGGGTCGGCACGCTCGCCGTCCGCCGCCTCGCCGCGGTCCCACGTGCCGGAGGCTGCGGATGCGTCCGTGGCCTCGGGTGGCGCGGCGTACGGGTTGCCGAGGGCGACCACGCCGGCCTCGGCGACCCGGTGCATCTGGTGCGTACGGATGAGGACTTCGGCGACCTCGGCGCCGGGCCGGGTGGCCACGGCGGTGTGCAGCGACTGGTAGAGGTTGAACTTGGGAACGGCGATGAAGTCCTTGAACTCCGAGATGACCGGTGTGAAGCAGGTGTGCAGTTCACCCAGGACCGCGTAACAGTCGGCGTCCTCAGCGACGAGCACGAGCAGCCGTCCAAAGTCGGTACCGCTGAGCTCGCCGCGTTTGAGGCGTACCCGGTGGACCGAGACCAAGTGCCGCCGTCTGAGGAGGACTTCGGCGGCGATCCCGGCCTCGCGCAGCACCGACCGCACCTCCCGCGCGATTCCGGCCAGCGGATCGGGGCGCCCCGCGTTCTCGAGCACCAACTCACGTGCCAGGGCGTACTCCTCGGGGTGGAGGATGGCGAAGACCAGGTCCTCCAGTTCGGTCTTGAGAGCCTGGACCCCGAGCCGCTCGGCGAGCGGGATGAGGACGTCGCGGGTGACCTTGGCGATCCGTACCTGCTTCTCCGGGCGCATCACTCCGAGGGTGCGCATGTTGTGCAGGCGGTCGGCGAGCTTGATGGACATCACGCGGACGTCGTTGCCGGTGGCGACGAGCATCTTGCGGAAGGTCTCCGGCTCGGCCGCCGCGCCGTAGTCCACCTTCTCGAGCTTGGTGACGCCGTCGACGAGATAGCGGACCTCCTCGCCGAACTGCTCCCCCACCTGCTCCAGCGTCACATCCGTGTCCTCGACCGTGTCGTGGAGCAGCGAAGCGGTCAGCGTCGTCGTCTCGGCGCCGAGTTCGGCGAGGATCAGGGTCACGGCCAGCGGGTGCGTGATGTACGGCTCGCCGCTCTTGCGCATCTGACCGCGATGGGAGGACTCGGCCAGGACATACGCCCGGTGCAGGGGGCCGAGGTCAGCCCTCGGATGGTGTGCGCGGTGCACCTTCGCCACGTGTTCGATCGCATCCGGCAGCCGGTGCCGGGGTGCGGGACCCAGCGCGGCGAGGCCGAGTCTGCGCAGGTCGATGCGGGGGCGGCCGCGCCTGCGGCCGAGAGGACCAGGGTTGGTGGCCTCTGCGCTCATGGGCACCTCCGGCGGCGTCGACCGGCGGGGCTGCTCCGGGCCCGTGCCCGTCGGCGTCCCGTCGGGCATCCGGATCCGGGCGCCCCAGGACGCCCGGTGGGCGCCCAGGCCGGTAGTTGATGCTACCGAGCCCACCACCTAGCGGAGTACGGCTCTCGCTGAGCGTGAACCAGATCACCCATCCGAGCGAATCAGACGAATGCCGTGGCGATCCACGCGGGGTCGATGACGCCTTCGGCCACGATCTCGGCGGGGCCGGTCATCTCGATGGTGCCGTCGGGCTGCTCGGAGATCACCAGCCGCCCGCCGGGGACGTCCACGGTGTACGTGGCGGGGCGGCCGGTGTCGGCCGGGTCGACGCCGTCGCGGCGGGCGGCGGCGACCATCACGGCGCAGGCGCCGGTGCCACAGGAGCGGGTCTCGCCGGAGCCGCGCTCGTGCACGCGCATCGCGACGTGGGACGGACCGCGGTCGACGACGAACTCGACGTTCGTACCGTCCGGGTACGCGCTCGCGGGCTGCACCTCGGGAGCTGTGAGCAGGTCCCCGGCCTGGTCGAGGTCATCGACGAACGCGACGGCGTGCGGATTGCCCATGTTGACGTTGCGGGCGGCCCAGCGGCGGTCCCCGACGGCAACGCTGACCTCGCCCTCGGGGAGGAGGGCCTTGCCCATACCGACGGTGATGTCACCGTCTGCGGTGGAGCCGCCCTGGGGCGCCGCCTTGGCGATGTGCACATGGCGCACTCCGGCGCGGGTGGCGATCGCCAGGTCGCCCGCGTCGGCGAGGCCCGCGCGCTGCAGGTAGCGCGCGAAGACGCGGACGCCGTTGCCGCACATCTCGGCGATGGACCCGTCGCTGTTGCGGTAGTCCATGAACCACTCGGCCTCGGCGGCCATCCCGGCCGCCTCGGGGTGGGCCTCGGACCGTACGACGCGCAGCAGACCGTCTCCCCCGATGCCGGCCCGCCGGTCGCAGAGACGGGCGACGGCCGCCGCGGGCAGGTCGAGGCTGTTGTCGGGGTCGGGAACGATCACGAAGTCGTTCTCGGTGCCGTGGCCCTTGAGGAAGCGGATCTGTGCGGTGCTCACCCCACGATCCTAAGGGGCGGCGGTCCGAGGGGCCCGCTCGCGGCGGCGGGCGCTGCCCCGGCCTCGGCGGGAGCCGTCAGCGCAGGCGGGCGACCCGCCAGATGGCCAGGGCGGCGACCGTGCCGACGATCACGACGTAGCAGGCGACCACGCGCCAGTCCGGTCGGGCGCCGGAGCCCCGGGGCGGCAGGCCCGGCCAGGTGTAACCGACGCGCCGGGCGGCCATCATGCCCCACCCCGCCGCGCAACTGCTGATCAGCAGGCCGAGCATCGCCACGACCGCCCCGCCGTCGCCGAATTCGAAGGCGAGCGGGAAGGCGAACATCAGCGACCCGAGAGCCGCGAGCCCGACGATCGGTGCGAGCTGCCAGATCCGCAGCCGCCGCGGCGGGCGGAGTTCGCGGAACGACTCGCCGCCGGGGACCACGCTGTCGGGCCCGTCGGGTGTAAGTTCTTCCGGCTGTTCGCCCTGCGGCAGCGGCTGATCCGGTCTGTCGCGAGGGCCGGCCTCCATCGCCACGCGCCCTCCCAACTCAGACATCACGGCTCGATCGAAGGTCGATGATGACACGCCCGCCGAGGCCCGGAAGACGGCTGGAGCGTCCCGATGCCATCACGTGATCAGGCTGTGACCGCCCGTTCGACCAACGTCAACGCCTCACCCGGAAGTTCCGGAATCCGGTCGCCGGCGCCGCAGAGCCAGTGCACGCGGGGGTCGCGGCGGAACCACGAGTCCTGCCGGCGTGCGAAGCGTTTGGTGGCGCGTACGGTCTCTGCGCGCGCCTCCTCCTCGGTGCACTCCCCCGCGAGGAAGGCGAGGACCTGCTGGTAGCCGAGGGCCCGGGAGGCGGTACGGCCCTCCCGCAGCCCCACTGCCTCCAGCGCGCGCACCTCGTCGACGAGCCCCGCCTCCCACATGCGGTCCACCCGCGCCGTGATCCGCTCGTCCAACTCGGGCCGCTCGACGTCGACTCCGATCTGGATGGTGTCGTAGACCGCCTCGTGCCCCGGCAGATTCGCCGTGAAGGGGCGGCCCGTGATCTCGATGACCTCCAGCGCGCGCACGATGCGACGGCCGTTGCTGGACAGAATCGCCCGCGCGGCCTCTGGGTCGGCGGCGGCGAGCCGGGCATGCAGCACGCCGGAGCCGTGAGCCTCCAGTTCGGCCTCGAGCCGGGCGCGTACGTCCGGGTCGGTGCCCGGAAATTCCAAGGCGTCGATGGCCCCGCGTACGTACAGTCCCGAGCCGCCGACGAGGACCGGAGTGCGCCCCTCTGCGAGCAGCCGGTCGATCTCCCGCCGAGCCAGCCGCTGGTACTCGGCGACGCTCGCCGTCTCGGTGACGTCCCAGATGTCGAGCAGCCGGTGCGGCACCCCCTTCCGCTCGGCAGGTGTGAGCTTGGCGGTGCCGATGTCCATCCCGCGGTACAACTGCATCGAGTCGGCGTTGATGACCTCGCCGTCGAGGTGCTGGGCGAGGGCGACACCCAGATCGGACTTTCCGGCCGCGGTGGGCCCGACAACGGCGATGACCCGCGGCGCGGGCGTTGTGCTTCTCACCGCCACAGTCTCCCAAACCTCCAGGCCTCTCCTCGAACGAGTGACGTGACGGCCTGCCCCCGGGGGTCGTTGCCTGTTTCGAGGTTCCACAGGCCGGTATCCGGGCGGGCGCCACAGGGCGAGCAAGCAGGCGCCCCCGATCGGCGCGGTGATCGCCCACACGAGTACGGGATGGAGTTGTTATGGGTATTTTCGCTCGATTTCGCCGTCGTTCGTCCGAGGCGTCAGGCGGGGAGGCGGCGACCACCGCTCGGACGGGGGAAGCCGCGGAGCCCGCAGTCGAAGAGACGGTCAGAGGCATGACCTCACCCGAGTCGGGGGACGCGGTCGGAATCCCCAAGCAGCAGTCCGCTGAGGAGGCTGCCGACAGCGAGGCCGGTGAGACCGCTCGCCCGTAGTCGTCGGGGCTGATCGCGGAACGAGACGCATGGCCGCGAAGCCCCTGGTTTCGCGGCCGTCTCCGTGCCCGGCGCCGGGGCCTTCGTGACGGACCGGCGGCTACGACCAGCTGGCGACGAAGTAGCCGACGCCGTACGGAGCGTCGTCGTAGAGCAGCTTTCCGCTCAGCCCGGCCCCCTCACCCGCACCGGCGAGGACCTGCCAGGGGGCGCGGCCCACGGCCTTCAGCTCGGACGCCAGCTCCTCGTCCAGCGCCATCAGCGCCACCGTGTCCGCCGCTCCCAGCGCGCGTGCGGCCTCCGCGTCGAACCCGGCTGCCCGGTCGTCGAGGTAGCCGGGCGCCTTGACCGTCCGGCAGGCGCTGCCGTCGCCCATGACCAGCAGAGCGATCCGCTCGGCACCGGCCACGATCTCGCGGCCCGTCTGCGCGCACCGCTCCGCGGCGAGCGGTTCTCCGACTCCCAGCCCCTCAACCGGGGCCGCGTCCCAGTCCGTACGCTCCAGCAGCCAGGCGGCCACGGCGAGCGACGGCGGCAGCGGCTCCTGGGCGCCGTGGCCTCCCGCTCCGAGACGGACCTCGTGGTCGACGCCGAAGCCGCGGAAGGATCCGGTCGCGCCCTGCGGGTACGGGCCCCGGGCATTCTGCTCCGCGGGACCGATCACCACGAGGCGGTCCGGGCGGGCTCCGGCGAGCACGGCGACGGCGTCGACGCAGGCGGCGCGCAGCGGCTCGAGCTCGTGTGCGGCACCGGCCGCGACCTGCGGAACGAGGAGTGGCGGACAGGGGCAGACAGCGGCGGCGACGAGCATGGGCCGCAGCCTATCTCCGGGCTCCCGGCGAATGCGTGCTGCCAGCGGTGCGGGCGACGGGTCTGTGGACGCTCGCGCGGGTTCAGTCGCAGCCGCAGCCCGCGGCAGGCACCGCCGGGGCGGGCGCCGGGACGCCCACCGTCGGCAGGCCGAGCATCACGCCCTTCGGCGCCGGGGGCGCCGCGTTGCGCATCTCCCAGGCGTCGCCCGCGCGCGTACGGCGCACGCCCTTCGCCGGGCCTTCGGCCAGCAGGTGGTGCGGCGCTGCGTAGGTGATCTCGACGGTGACGACATCGCCCGGGCGGACCGGCTCCTCCGGCTTGCTGAAGTGCACCAGCCGGTTGTCGGGCGCGCGGCCGGACAGCCGGTGGGTGGCCTCGTCCTTGCGACCCTCGCCCTCGGCGACCAGGACCTCCAGCGTCCGGCCCACCTGCTTCTTGTTCTCCTCCCAGGAGATCTCCTCCTGGAGGGTGACCAGCCGCTCGTAGCGCGCCTGCACGACCTCCTTCGGGATCTGGCCGTTCATCCCGGCGGCCGGCGTGCCGGGGCGCTTGGAGTACTGGAAGGTGAAGGCCTGCGCGAAGCGGGCCTCGCGCACGACGTGCAGCGTCTGCTCGAAGTCCTCCTCGGTCTCTCCGGGGAAGCCCACGATGATGTCGGTGGAGATGGCGGCGTCCGGCATCGCGGCGCGCACCTTCTCGATGATGCCGAGGTAGCGGTCCTGCCGGTACGAGCGGCGCATCGCCTTCAGTACGGCGTCGGAGCCGGACTGCAGCGGCATGTGCAGCTGCGGCATGACGTTCGGTGTCTCGGCCATGGCGGCGATGACGTCGTCGGTGAAGTCGCGCGGGTGCGGTGAGGTGAAGCGGACCCGCTCCAGGCCCTCGACCTTTCCGCAGGCGCGCAGCAGCTTGCTGAAGGCCTCGCGGTCGCCGATGTCGGAGCCGTATGCGTTGACGTTCTGGCCAAGCAGCGTGATCTCGGTGACGCCCTCGGCGACAAGCGCCTCGACCTCGGCGAGGATGTCGCCCGGCCGCCGGTCCTTCTCCTTGCCGCGCAGCGCTGGGACGATGCAGAAGGTGCAGGTGTTGTTGCAGCCGACGGAGATGGAGACCCACGCGGCATAGGCGGACTCACGGCGGGTCGGGAGCGTGGAGGGGAACTGCTCCAGCGACTCGGCGATCTCGACCTGCGCCTCCTGCTGGACGCGCGCCCGCTCCAGCAGCACCGGCAGCCTGCCGATGTTGTGCGTGCCGAAGACGACGTCCACCCAGGGCGCCTTCTTGACGATGGTGTCGCGGTCCTTCTGGGCCAGGCAGCCGCCGACGGCGATCTGCATCCCGGGCCGCTTGGCCTTGATCGGGGCGAGCCGGCCGAGGTTGCCGTACAGCCGGTTGTCGGCGTTCTCCCGGACCGCGCAGGTGTTGAAGACGACGACGTCGGCTTCGCCCTCCGCGGTGCCCTCGGGCGCCCGCACATACCCGGCGTCCTCCAGCAGACCGGAGAGCCGCTCGGAGTCATGGACGTTCATCTGGCACCCGTAGGTGCGCACCTCGTATGTCCCCTTGACGTCCACTGCCTGGCTGCGGTCGCTGCTGCTCATGCCACAAGGGTAGGCGGTGCCGGAGCGTCTCCCGACCGCCGAGCCCAGCGCGGACTCTGCGCTGAACCGGCGCTTTGATGGCGCCAAGGTCATCGTGATCAAGTGGCCCGGCCCACATGCCTGGCCCTCTCGGGGAGTGGGCTGGCAGGATCGCGCGCATGGCCACAGCACTCACCAGAACCATCTGCAGGCGTCGCGCCGTACAGGCCGCGGGCGTCGGCGCGCTGGTGCTGGCGCTGCTGCTGTGGTGGCTGGTGCCCTTCGGGAAGGGCACCTCGCCACGGGGGACGGTGGTGTTCACCACAGGTGTGCCCACGGGGGTGTACGCGCGCTACGGCGAGCTGCTCAAGCGCTATCTGGCCAAGGACCTCCCGGACGTGGACGTGCGGCTGCAGTACAGCGAGGGGTCCGTGCAGAACATACGGCGGGTGGTCGCGGGCAAGGCCGGCTTCACCATAGCCACCGCCGACGCGGTCGCCGCCTACCGCGACAAGGGCGGCAAGGGGGCGGAACGGCTGCGGGCATGCGCCCGGCTGTACGACGACTACATGCAGCTCGTCGTCCCGGCCGGTTCGTCGGTGCGCAGTGCCGCCGACCTGCGCGGGCGGCGGGTCGCCGTCGGGCAGCCGGGCTCGGGCGTGAACCTGATAGCCGGGCGGTTGCTGCGGGCCGCGGGGCTGGATCCGGAACGCGACATCAAGCCGGTGCGGGTGGGGATCGACAAGATGCCCGAGTTGCTGCGCGAGGGGAAGATCGACGCCTTCTTCTGGTCCGGAGGGCTGCCGACGGGCGCGGTCTCAGACCTCGCGGACGACTTCCGGATCCGGCTCGTACAGCTCGGCGACCTCGTCGACAAGCTGCAGCGGCAGGGCGCGGCCACGCGCTACTACCGGGCCGCGGTGATGCCGGCCGACGCGTACCCCAAGGTGCAGAAGGGGGAGGCGGTGAAGACGATCGCGGTGGCCAATCTGCTGGTGACCACGGACCGTACGGATCCTGGGCTCACCGAGGGCATCACCCGGACGGTGATCGACAGCCGCGACCGGATCGGCAGCCGGGTGCACGCCGCGCAGCTGGTGGACCTGCGGACGGCGATCTTCACCGATCCGCTGGCACTGCACGAGGGCGCACGCCACTACTACCGCTCCGTGAAATCCTGACAGCACGCCGCTCCGGGCCCCGACGGGATCGTGCGGCCGGCCACCCCCGCCGCACAGGAGAAGGGCCGGAGCCACCGGTCAGTTCTGCGGCGCCGTACGCGGGACGGTCAGCGTCACCCGCAGGCCGTGCGGCTCGTTCGGCGCGTAACCGATCGAGCCGCCACCGGCCGCCAGCAGCACACGGGAGATGGACAGCCCCAGCCCCGAACCGGAGACGTTCTGGTGGCGGCTGCTGCGCCAGAAGCGGTCGCCGATGCGAGCCATCTCCTCGTCGTTCAGCCCCGGCCCCTCGTCGGCGACCGTGACGGCGGCCGTCTCCCCGTTCGCTCTGACGGACACCGTCACCCCCTTCCCCTCGGGCGTGAACTTCAGCGCGTTGTCGACCACCGCGTCCAGCGCGCTGGACAGCGCCACCGGGTCGGCCCACCCGGTCGCCCCGCACGGCCCCTCGTACGCCAGGCTGACGCCCTTCTCGTCCGCGACCGGCCGCCAGGCGCCGATCCGCTCCTTCGCCAGCTCGGCGATGTCCGTGAGCTGGAGGTCCGCGGCCGCGTGCTCGGCCAGGGCCAGGTCGAGGAGGTCGTCGAGCACACGGGCCAGCCGCTTGCCCTCCGTACGGACCGAGGCGATCTCCTCATTCCCCTCGGGAAGTTCGAGCGCGAGCAGTTCGATCCGCAGCAACAGCGCCGACAGCGGATTGCGCAGTTGGTGGGAGGCGTCGGCGACGAACGCGCGCTGCTGCTCCAGGACCTGCTCGACGTTGTCGGCCATCTCATTGAAGGAGCGGGCCAGCCGGCGCAGTTCCGGCGGCCCCCCGGCGGCCGCGACCCGGGAGTTCATCCTGCCCGTGGCGATGTCGTGCGTGGCCGCGTCCAGGATGCGTACGGGTCGCAGCACCCACCCCGTGAGGCGGACGGCCGCCCCCACCGCGAGCAGCATCGCCGCGAACTCGCCCGCGGCGATCCAGACCCAGCCGTGCAGGATGCGGGAGCGCATCTGGCCGGTGGGCGAGTCGGTGAACACGACCGCGATCACATCGCCGTCCCGGACCACCGGAGAGGCGACGGCCAGCCGGCCCTCCTGCCATGGCCAGACCTGGTGCGGGTCGTGGCTGCGGCGGCCGGCGAGGGCCTCACGGAAGGCCTGGGCGCCCTCGCCCTTGTCGGGTACGGCCCAGCCGCGCGGAGCCACGGCCATCGCCGTCCGGTCGCGGTAGAAGACACCGGCCCGGATGCCGTACAGGCCGTGGTAGCGGATGAGTTCGGAGCGCAGCGTGGCCAGGCGCCCGCTCTCGTCACCGGGGCCCTCGGCCGCGGGCCGGGCGGTCACGAACTGGGCGAGGGCCGCGAAGCGCGCCGTGTCGTCGATCCGGTCGACGACCACCCGCTGCTGCTCGGCCGCGGCCAGGCTTCCGGCGAGCGGGAACCCGAGCGCGAGCAGCACGCCCGCCATGAGGACGATGAGGAGCGGAAGAAGTCGGGTGCGCACCTGGCCGTACGGTCCTTTGGTCCCTAGGCCTGGACAGCCGGGGCGACGAGCCGGTAGCCGACCCCGCGCACCGTCTCGATCAGGGCGGGCATCCGCAACTTGGAGCGCAGAGAGGCAATGTGCACCTCGAGGGTGCGTCCGGTGCCCTCCCAGCTGGTGCGCCACACCTCGCTGATGATCTGCTCGCGCCGGAAGACGACGCCGGGGCGCTGGGCGAGCAGCGCGAGCAGGTCGAACTCCTTACGGGTCAGCGATACGAAGGCTCCGTCGACGGACACCCGGCGCGTGGGGAGTTCGATCACGACGGGGCCGATGCGCAGCGGCTCGGCCGGGCCGTTGGCCGTGTCGTCGGAGCCACTGCCGCCACCGCCCTCACCGGTGACGGTGCGGCGGCTGACCGCGTGGATACGGGCCAGCAGTTCGCCGGTGTCGTACGGCTTGACGACGTAGTCGTCGGCGCCGAGGTTCAGGCCGTGTATCCGGGAACGCACGTCGCTTCGGGCCGTCACCATGATCACGGGGGTGCTGGTGCGCGCACGGATCTTGCCGCAGACCTCGAAGCCGTCCCGGTCGGGCAGGCCGAGGTCGAGCAGTACGACACCGAAGGGCGCGCCCGCGTCGGGCAGCAGCGCCTGGAGGGCCTCTTCGCCGCTGCGGGCGTGGGTGACCTCGAAGCCGTGCCGTGCCAGCACCGCGGACAGGGCCGCGGCGACATGGTCGTCGTCCTCGACGAGCAGCAGTCTCATCGGTCCCCCTTCCTCCCCGGTTGCGGTGCCATTCCGTCCATATTGTCCGTTTCGCACATTCGGTGGTGCTGTGCTCTCAGGGCATCCAGCCCGATGCCCGCGGCGCACGTCAAGAGCTGTCCGGCCGCAGGCAGCCATCCGTTACGGAGACGGTAAGAAACGGGTCATGCGTGGATGCTTTCCACCGTCACCCACGGTCGCGGCCGGTAGCCGTATCGTTATGCTCAATTTCCGCTCAGATGTAATGACGCTGATCCGCGCGGCTCACTAAGGTCCTCCCAACCGAGGAGGACGGAGCAACAAGCCGATGACCGACGTATCGGTGACCAAGGACGCCGTGTCCGCGGCCGACGACCTTGTCGTGCTGAGCAATGTCAACAAACACTTCGGCGCGCTGCATGTACTCCAGGACATCGACCTGACCATCGCGCGCGGCGAGGTGGTCGTCGTCATCGGACCGTCCGGGTCCGGCAAGTCGACGCTGTGCCGCACGATCAACCGGCTGGAGACGATCGACTCCGGCAGCATCACCATCGACGGGAAGCCGCTGCCGCAGGAGGGCCGCGAGTTGGCCCGGCTGCGCGCCGACGTCGGCATGGTCTTCCAGTCCTTCAACCTCTTCGCGCACAAGACGGTGCTGGAGAACGTGATGCTGGGCCAGCTCAAGGTCCGGCGCACGGAGAAGAAGGCGGCGGAAGAGAAGGCCCGCGCCCTGCTCGACCGGGTGGGCGTCGGCACCCAGGCGGACAAGTACCCGGCGCAACTGTCCGGCGGGCAGCAGCAGCGCGTGGCGATCGCCCGCGCCCTGGCCATGGACCCCAAAGTCATGCTCTTCGACGAGCCGACCTCCGCCCTCGACCCGGAGATGATCAACGAGGTGCTGGAGGTCATGCAGCAGCTCGCCCGGGACGGCATGACGATGGTCGTCGTCACCCACGAGATGGGCTTCGCCCGCTCCGCGGCGAACCGCGTCGTGTTCATGGCGGACGGCCGAATAGTCGAAGAGGCCACGCCCGACCAGTTCTTCAGCAATCCGCGCAGCGACCGCGCCAAGGATTTCCTGTCGAAGATCCTGCACCACTGACGGCCCAGCGTCCTGCCCACGCCTGACGAGACAAAGGATGTCCAGATGAAGTTCCGCAAGACCGCCGCCGCGGCGTTCGCCGTCCTCGCCCTCACCGCCACCGCCACCGCGTGTGGCGGAAAGGAGGGCGCGGCGGGCGACAAGCAGTCCGCCAAGCCCGGTGACAAGAACGCTCCCAAGGCTCCGACCTACACGGTGGCCAAGGACGTCAAGCTGGACTCGGCGACGCTGAAGAAGGCCCAGAAGCGCGGCAAGATCATCATCGGCTCCAAGGCCGACCAGCCGTACCTCGGCTTCGAGGACCAGGCCACCAAGGAGCGCTCCGGCTTCGACATCGAGATCGCCAAGATGCTCGCCGCCGACCTGGGCTTCTCCGAGGACCAGATCGAGTGGAAGACGGTCGACTCCGGCGTTCGCGAGACCGCGATCTCCAAGGGCCAGGTCGACTTCTATGTCGGCACGTACACGATCAACGACGAGCGCAAGAAGCTCGTGGGCTTCGCGGGCCCGTACTACAAGGCCGGCGCCGACCTTCTCGTCCGCAAGGACGAGAAGAGCATCCAGGGCAAGGACTCCGTCAAGGGCAAGAAGGTCTGCTCCATCGTCGGGTCCACCCCGCTGCAGGAGATCAAGAAGCCGGAGTACGGCGCCAAGGTCGTCGAGCTCGCCAAGTACTCCGACTGCGTGCAGCAGCTGCTCACCCAGCAGGTCGACGCGGTGACCACCGATGATGCGATCCTCAAGGGCTACGCCGCCCAGAACCCCGAGAAGCTGCGGGTGGTCGGCAAGCCGTTCACCGACGAGCCGTACGGCGTCGGCCTGAACAAGTCCGACAAGGCGCTGCGGGACTTCTTCGCCGACAAGCTCGAGGCGCACGCAAAGGACGGCACCTACAAGAAGATCTACGACGCCACGCTCGGCCTGTCCGGCTCGGCGTTCGTCGAGCCGCCGGCCGTCGAGCGCTACTGATCGGCACTGCACGATCCGTACCGCCGGTGACCGAACGGCCCCGTGCGCCCGCCTCCGGGCGTGCGCACGGGGCGCGGTGCTGACCCCTGTCTGCCCTCTGCTGCCGCCCGACGCGGAGACCTCATGAACGTACTGCTCGACTACTGGCCGGAATTCCGCGCCGGCTTCATAGGAACCGTCTCGATCACGGCGGTCAGCGCGGTGATTGCGCTCGTGCTCGGCGTACTCATAGCCGGCTTCCGCGTTTCCCCTGTCCCGCCGCTGCGGTTCTTCGGTTCGGCCTGGGTCACGCTGCTGCGCAACACCCCGCTGACCCTGCTCTTCCTGGTCGCGACCTTCGTCGTGCCGGAGATCCTCTTCCCCGGTCTGAGCCCCTTCCTGCTCGCCGCCCTCGCGCTCGGCTTCTACACCTCCTCCTTCATCTGTGAGGCGGTGCGCTCCGGTATCAACACCGTGCCGCTCGGCCAGGCCGAGGCCGCCCGCAGCATCGGTATGACCTTCGGTCAGACTCTGCGCCTGATCGTGCTGCCGCAGGCCACCCGGACCGTGCTGCCGCCGCTGAGCAGCATCTTCATCGCGCTCACCAAGAACTCCGCGATCGCGGGCGCCTTCAGCGTCACCGAGCTGTTCGGGGTGCAGAAGCTGCTCAGCGACAAGGGCTACAACATCGTCCCGATCTTCTTCTGGGTCACCTGCGGCTATCTGATCGTCACCTTCGCCATCAGCGGCGTCTTCCGGCTGCTGGAGCGCCGACTGGAGGTCGCCCGATGAGCGCCAGCGTTCTCTACGACGCACCCGGTCCCAAAGCCGTCGTCCGCAACCGCATCTACGGGGTGCTTGGCACCGCCGCCATCCTCGGGCTGATCGCCGTCAGCGTCGTACGCCTCTACGACAAGGGGCACTTCGCCCCCGAGATGTGGGACATCTTCAACTACGCCGGCATCCGGCAGAACATCCTCGACGGTGTCATCGCCACGCTCAAGGCGTTCGGGATCGCCGCAGTGGGCTCCCTGGTGCTGGGCGTCATCCTGGCCGTGAGCCGGCTCTCCGAGCACCGGCCCATCAGCTGGCTGGCCACCGGCTTCATCGAGGTCTTCCGGTCCGTCCCGCTGCTCATCACCATCTACGCGGTGTGGGTGGGCTTCCTGTCCGACTACTCGATGTGGGCCCTGGCCCTCGGGCTGACGATCTACAACGGCTGTGTACAGGCCGAGGTGCTGCGCGCCGGAGTCAACGCGGTGCCCAAGGGCCAGCGTGAGGCGGCGTACGCCCTGGGTTTGCGCAAGAGCCAGGTCATGACCAGTGTCCTGCTGCCCCAGGCCGTGCGGGCCATGATGCCGACGATCATCAGCCAGCTGGTGGTGACGCTGAAGGACACCTCGCTCGGCTTCATCATCCTCTACCCGGAGCTGCTGCAGAGCGCGCGGCTGATCGCCAGCAACACCCTGGTCAACGGCCTCTACCCCTACGTCTCGACCATCACGGTCATCGGCGTCATCTATATCGCGATGTGTCTGGCGCTCTCCGGTCTCGCCAACTGGATCGAGAAGCGCGGGCGGCGTACGAAGACCGGTATCGCGGTGGCCGCGGCCGCCCAACCGGTCGTGGACATGGGTGGTCATGTCGATACGCCCGACATCCCCGAAGGGCCCACTGACAAGGCAAACTGACGACATATAGGCAGCGGCGACCGCGCCGCTGCCTACGTCACTTGACGCAAGCACCCGCAGTGGGTTGCATACGTTCTGTGATCGTGCACCGGGCCCCAACTGCCAGCTCCCGCAAGACCCGACCGGTCGAAGGAGCCGCGCCGTGGACCCGGTGATCGTCGTCGGGGCGGGGCCTGTCGGTCTGTCCCTCGCTCTTGCCCTCACCCGCAACGGCGTGCCCGTCGTCGTCCTCGACGAGGGCGCGGGGCAGGAGGACGCGCGCCCCGCCCGTACCGCCGTGCTCCGGCAGGACACCGCGGACTTCCTCGCACGGCTCGACTGCGTCGCGCCGCCGTCCGCCACACAGGACGATGGGTGGACGGCATGGCGGACGATGCGGCGGCGGCAGCTGCTGCGCCGGGTGGAGTTCAGCGCTGACGGCTCTGCCGGGGTACAAGCGCCGCCCCTGCATCTGCCGCAGCATGTACTGACCCGGCGGCTGCGGGCAGCCCTCGAAGAGGAAAGCCTCGCCCAGATCGCCACCGGCAGCCCGCTCGACTCCCTGGAACAGGACGAGAGCGGCGTCACCGCACACACCCGCGGCCTGTCGGGCACCTGGTGGCGAGGCAGCTATCTGGTCGGCTGCGACGGCGCGCGGTCCACCGTCCGCAAGCTCCTGGACGTCCGATTCCCGGGGCGTACGGCCGTCGAACGGCACGCCGTGGCAGTGCTGCGCACCGAGCTGCCCTGGCCCGGGGAGGCCGTGCTGCACCGGTCGCCGCCCCGCACCGGGGAAGTCCGCGCGGAGGTGACGGCCCGTCCGCTGCCGGACGGCACCTGGCGGATCGACTGGCTGCTGCCGCCGCGCGGCGACCTCGTCACGCCGGACATGCTCGTCGCCCGGATCCGCGACACCCTCGCGCTGTGGTGCGGCGACGTCGTCCCGCCATACGAGCTGCTGGACACCGGCGTGCACACCGTGCACCACCGGCTCGCCCGGAACTGGCGGGTCGGCCGCGCCTTCCTCGCCGGGGACGCCGCCCATCTGCTGGGCGCGCTCGGCACACAGCAGCTCGACGAGGGACTGCGTGACGCCGCCAATCTCGCCTGGAAGCTGGCGCTGGCCTGGCACCGCAGCGCTCCCGACACGCTGCTCGACAGCTACCAGGCCGAGCGCCGCGGGGCGGTCGGGGCACGGCTGCGCGTGGCTGACGAGGCGCTCGCACAGCTGCGGGCCGACGGCAGCTGGCCAACCGTACGCCGCGCCCTGCCGGGGGCGGCCCGCGGGCATGACGCGCTGCTGACCGACAGCCATCTGGGCCACGGTCTGCTGGGCGCACTCCCGGTGTACGCACGCTCCCCGCTCACGCCTCCCGCGCCGGCCAGTGCCGTGCCGGTGGACACGGCGCCCGGTGCCCAGGTGGCGGATGTGGAGGTGACCGCGCCGGACGGCTCGCCGGCCCGGCTGCGGGACCGGCTCGGCCGCGGCATGCTGGTGGTCCTGATCGCCCCCGGGACAGGAGTGTGGGAACGGAAGCACTGGCTGCGCGCCGGGCTGATGCCACGGCTCGCGGCCGCGGTCACCGCTCTTCCCGTACGGGCCGAACTGCTCGTCGCCGAGGGGTACCCGGGCGCCCCCGCGCACACCGTGCTGCTCGTACGGCCGGACGGGCATCTGGTCGCGGCGATGTCCGGCGTGCGACCGGCGGATCTGTACGCGTGCGCCGACCGGGCCCGCGGGGGTACGTCGGTCCCTCCGCAGGCCACGGTAGAGCGCGGGACGGATTCCGCGCGGAAGGCATCGACGCACGGCTGACCGAACCGCCCAGCTGGAAACAGGCCCGTTCGGAACTGGACCGGCTCTGCCCGCGGGAGGCCGCCGATGCGGCGGCGTCGGGCGCGCTGCTGGTCGACATACGGTATGCCGCGCTGCGCGAGCGCGACGGCACCATCCCCGGTGCGCTGGTCGTCGAGCGCAACGAGCTGGAGTGGCGGCTGGACCCGCTGTGCGACTACCGGCTCCCCGAGGCGCCGACCACGATCTGACCGTTGTGGTGGTGTGCAACGAGGGCTACGCGTCCGGCCTCGCGGCGGTGTCCTTGCGGCAGTTGGGCCTGCACCGGGCTACGGATCTGGACGGCGGATTCCAGGCGTGGCGGGCAGCGGGCCTGCCCGTGGTGGTGCCATCCGCCGCGCGCTGACGGCGGCATCCCGGCGGTCGGAGCCCTGGCCGCCGGGTCAGAGGTCAGGCAGATGCTGCTCCAGCAACTCCGGGTCCTCGCCCTCCTCTTCCAGCGCGCGCCGTACGACCCGCAGGGCCAGCCCCTCGGAGTAGCCCTTGCGGGCCAGCATCCCGGCCAGCCGACGGATGCGCTTCTCGCGGTCGAGGCCGCGCGTGGTGCGCAGCTTGCGCTCGATGAGCTGCCGGGCGGTCTCTTCCTCCTGCTCGGGGTCGAGCTGTCCGACGGCCTCGTCGATCAGCGCCGAGTCCACGCCCTTGGTCCGCAGTTCGCGGGCGAGGGCGCGGCGGGCGAGGCCCCGGCTGTGGTGGCGCGACTCCACCCATGCCTCGGCAAAGGCGGCATCGTCGATCAGCCCGACGTCCTCGAACCGGGCCAGCACCTCGTGCACCACATCGCCGGAAATGCCGCGCTTGTGCAGGGCGTCGGCAAGCTGCCTGCGGGTGCGCGGGGTTCCGGTGAGCAGACGCAGGCAGATCGCCCGCGCCTGCTCCTCCGGTGTGCGCGGTGCCCCCTGCTCGGCCCTCGACGAGCAGAGGCCACCGCTGTCTGCGCGTGCTCCCTCGGGGGGCGCTGCCGCTGGGGGTGCCCCCATACCGCTGTCTCCCCAGTCGGTCCGCCGCGTCACGGCCGGCTAGCTCTTGGCCGCGGCGGCCTTGGTGGCCTTGGTGGCCTTGGCCGCTGGGGCGGACACCGCCTTCGCCGGCGCGGCCTGCTCCGCCGCGGCACCCGCTGCCGCGTCCGCGCCGGGCTCCGCCACCGGGTCCTGCGGCTTCACCCCGATGCCCAGCTTCTCCTTGATCTTCTTCTCGATCTCGTTGGCGAGGTCGGGGTTGTCCTTGAGGAAGTTGCGGGCGTTCTCCTTGCCCTGGCCGAGCTGGTCGCCCTCGTAGGTGTACCAGGCACCGGACTTACGGATGAAGCCGTGCTCGACGCCCATGTCGATCAGACCGCCCTCGCGGCTGATGCCCTGGCCGTAGAGGATGTCGAACTCGGCCTGCTTGAAGGGCGGGGCGACCTTGTTCTTGACGACCTTGACGCGGGTGCGGTTGCCGACCGCCTCGGTGCCGTCCTTGAGGGTCTCGATCCGGCGGATGTCCAGGCGGACGGAGGCGTAGAACTTCAGCGCGCGCCCGCCAGTCGTGGTCTCCGGGCTGTTGTGGACCATGACGCCGTCCACAAAGTAGTTGTGCGTACCGTCGATCTCGATGTCGAACTTCTTCATCGAGCGGGTCGGCGGCTTGACGCGGATGTCCAGCACTCGTGCAGGGACCAGCCGTTGGGTCTCCTCCTCGAACTCCGGCTCGACTGCGAACTGTCCCTGGTAGCGCGGCAGCAGCTTGTAATCCATGGAGGGGTGGATGTACGGAGCCACCATCTCATGGAACCGGGCCGAGGATTCAGTACTGAACGTCAGCACTGCCACCTGCCGCTCGCCTGCGAAACGCACCTTCACGTCGAGCCCATGAGTGTCCCGCAGGTAATCGACGATGCGCTCGCGAGAACCCTCACTCAGTGCCTCAACACAGATCTCGACACGGCGGCCGCTGCCGCCCTCGGTGCGGGCCTGAACGCCCTTGGAACGCAATGCGAAGCCGCCGTCGTCCATGTACCAGATGGCAAGTGCCAAGGGCGTCAGAGCCTTCAGGTACTCCCACGTGATGTGCTTTTTACCGTCGCCGAAGTAGACGACCTGGCGCAGCTCGTCGAGTTCCGGGAGCGGGGTGAAATCGGCGAAGACCGCACCCTTCTCGTTCTTCGTACGACTGCATGGGATGGTGCCGAGGAGCGAGACCTTCCAGTCGAGGTAGTCAGCTTGCTGGGCCCCGTGCCCCATCCTGAAGCGCACCCCAGTGCGCCCACGACGGTTCGGCGAGAGATTTCCATCGCCCAAGATCGAGCCCAGCACCACCTGGAACTGCTGGTCGCTGAGCCGCTTCGGCTCGGCCACCAGAACCCGGTCGCCGGCGATGAGCTCACCGGCCTCGCGCCATCCGCCGGGGGTACGGACCAGGTGGTTCTCCGTCGCAGCGAACTGCGCCTTGCCATTTCCACCGGACTTGGCGACGGTGAACTGCAGAAACCGCTCGGCGTTGCCGTTATCGAACCAGTTGGTGATCCGTCGAGGCACGATCCGGTCGGTCTCCGGGTCGTATGACAGGACCTCGACGTCCATCTTCTGATTGACGATCTTGCCGATCTTCTCCTGCGTGCCGTCCGCGAGCGTCACGCGTGTCCCGTAGGACATGCAGCCGAACATGACGCCGACCTTCTCGCGGAGCTGGTTGATGAAGATCGCGGTGGTCTTGGACTGGTTCAGCGCGCCCGTGATCTTGCGAAGCGCCTGGCTCATGAGCCGTGCCTGGAGGCCGACGTGGGAGTCGCCCATCTCGCCCTCGATTTCCGCGCGCGGCACCAGGGCGGCGACGGAGTCGATGACGATGAGGTCGAGCGCGCCGGAGCGGACCAGCATGTCGGTGATCTCGAGCGCCTGCTCGCCGTTGTCCGGCTGGGAGAGGATCAGCGAGTCGATGTCCACGCCGAGCTTCTTGGCGTACTCGGGGTCCAGGGCGTGCTCGGCGTCGACGAACGCGACCGTGCCGCCGGCGCGCTGGGCGTTGGCCACGGCGTGCAGCGTCAGGGTCGTCTTACCGGAGGACTCCGGGCCGTAGACCTCCACGACCCGGCCGCGCGGCAGGCCGCCGACACCGAGGGCGACGTCGAGAGCGGTCGAACCGGTGGGGATGACCTCGATGGGCTCGTTCGGCCGCTCCCCCAGACGCATGACGGCGCCCTTGCCGAATTGCCGTTCAATCTGCGCGAGCGCGGCGTCGAGCGCCTTCTCGCGGTCGGTTCCTGCCATGGGTTCCACCCGGTTTGCTTGAGTCGATCGCTTCACGTCCACGACGCTAACGCCTGCCACTGACAATGCGCCCGGGCGTCGTGCGGCCTGTGGAAAACCCGGCCGCCAGACCATAAGAATGGATGTTCGATTTTGGTGTCAAGCGCACCACAGGCCCCAGGCGTTGGGGCCTCCCGGCCGGCCCGTCAGCGGCTACGGCGCAGCGCCCGCCGCATCCGTACCAGAGCCGTGACGCCGCGGCCGCGGCGCGGCCGGCCGTGCACCCTCGGGTCGTCCGTCACGTCGTAGCGCTTCACATACGCCCCGAGGAAGGCCTGCAGCGTCGCGGTCGCCGGGATGGCGATGAGCGCGCCCACGGCGCCCAGCAGGGCAGTGCCCGCGACCACCGAGCCGAAGGCGACGGCCGGGTGGATGTCCACGGTCCGGGCGGTGATGCGCGGCTGCAGCAGATAGTTCTCGAACTGCTGGTAGATCACGACGAAGCCGAGCACCCACACCGCGTACCAGGGGTTCACGGTGAAGGCGAGCAGCATCGGCAGAGCTCCTGCCAGATAGGTGCCGATCGTCGGGATGAACTGCGAGACCACGCCGACCCACACCGCCAGCGCCGGCGCGTAGGGAACGCCCAGGATCTGCAGCAGGATGTAGTGCGCGACCCCGGAGATCAGCGCCATCAGGGCGCGCGAGTAGAGGTAACCGCCGGTCTTGGCCACCGCGATCTCCCAGGCGCGCAGCACCTCGGCCTGCCGGGCCGGCGGCAGGACGGAGCACAGAGCACGTCGCAGCCGGGGCCCGTCGGCCGCGAAGTAGAACGAGAACAGCGCCACGGTGAGGATTTTGAACAGCCCGCCGAGGACGGTCGCCGATACATCCAGGACGCCGGACGCGTTGTTCTGCACATACTTCTTCAGCCAGGCCGAGCGGAGCAGGCTGTCCTGGATCTCCAGGCGGGACAGGCTCGTGTGGAACGTGGAGTTGATCCAGTTGATCACCGAGTCCAGGTACGAGGGGAAGTGCTCCACCATGGTCACGATCTGGTCCGCCAGCATCGAACCCAGGAGGATGACGAACCCCGCGAAGAACACCGCGATGCCGGAGAAGACGGTCGCGGTGGCGAGGCCACGGCGCACTCCCCTGGCCGCCATCCGGTCCACGGCGGGCTCGACCGCGAGCGCCAGGAAGAACGCGATCAGGATGTTCAGGAGCAGCCCGATGAGCTGGTGGAGGGCCCAGCTCGCGAACTGAAAGCAGGCCACGAGGGCAAGCGCCAGCACCATGGCCCGCGGCAGCCAGCGCGGCATCCGGTCGCGGGGGGCCGCGGGCGGATTCGGTCGGGTGTCGTCCGGGAGAGTGTCGTCTGCTGCCACCCGGCAAGTGTGTCGTACCCCGCGGGCCGGCTCCCCCGCCGACCTCGGAACGGCCGCGGCTCAGCGCTTGTCGGCGGGGATCTCCATGGCCGCGCAGACTCCGCGCCACACGTCCTTGGCGTCCCACCCGGCTGCCAGCGCCTGGTACACGGTCCGGCCTCCGAGCTCGGTCATCACATGGTCGCGGGCGAAGGAGTCGGCGTACGCATCACCGAAGTAGTCCGCCATCCGCTGCCAGAACACCGTCAACCGCATGCGCTCAGTATCCCGCTATCCCGCTCCGGGAAGGCAGCCACGCCCGTGCCTCCCGCCGACGGGCACGGCCGCGCGCCGGAGCCCGGTCTGCGCGGCCCGGCCGGCCAGCCGCCGCACGCCGCGTACGCCCTGTCCGTCCTTGACGGCATCGGACGCTGCGGCCGGCAGCGGGTGGAGCGCGCGTGCCGCCGTCTGACCGCGATCTCGACGAGGACGCGGCCGACGGGGCGGCTATCCGCCCAGCGCGCGTATGGCCGCTGTGACCACCACCGCGACGGCGACCACCAGCAGGAAGGGGGCGCGCAGCAGCAGTGCGAGCGCCGCTGCCGCAAGCCCCGCCGCGCGGGCGTCCAGCACCAGCACGCTGCCGTCGCTGAACGTCTGCTGGGCGGTGAGCGCGGCCAGCAGGGCGACGGGCAGGAGGGCGGCGAGCCGCTTGACCAGAGGGCGTTCGAGCGCCCCGGCCGGTACGGACAGGCCGAGCAGCTTGACCAGGTAGCAGCCGACAGCGGTCAGCCCGATGGCGATCCAGGTACTCACCGGGCCTTCCCCTCCCGGACATTGCCGTCACGGACCTGGGACGCGCGCCCTCGCAGCGCGAGCACGACAGGCGCGGCCAGCGCCGCCACCAGCACCGGCACGCCGGCCGGCAGCAGCTGCACACAGCCGAGCACCAACACCACCGCCAGTCCGGCGACCGCGCGCTCGACCGTCGTGCGCAGCATGGGCGCGAGCAGGGCGAGGAAGACGGCGGGACCCGCAGCGTCCAGTCCCCAGGCCTTCGGGTCGCCCAGAGCGGAGGCCCCGAGCGCCCCGAGCAGGGTGGTGAGGTTCCAGAGCAGGTAGAGGCTCACACCGGTGACGGTGAAGCCGATCCGGGCGCGGCGCCGGTCGGTCTGCGCCAGTGCGACGGCGGAAGTCTCGTCGATCACCCAGTGCGCTGCGAGCGGGCGCACGGCGCGCGGCAGGCTCAGCAGCTGCGAGAGGCGCAGCCCGTAGAAGGCGTTGCGCACCCCGAGGAAGAAGGCCCCGGCCGCGGCGGTGAACGGGTTGCCGCCCGCGGCGAGCGCGCCGACCAGGGCGAACTGCGAGGCACCGGTGAAGACGAGCAGGCTGAGCGCACAGGTTTGCAGGAGGGTGAGGCCGGAGCCCGCGGAGGTCACGCCGAAGGCGAAGCCGGACAGACCGACGGCGACGCCGACGCCGAGCGCGTCCCGCACCACCGCCGCGTCCGGGCGCGGCGCCGGTTCTGTAGGTATCTCTGCCTGTGCTGTCTGTTGTGCCACGCCCGCATTCTAGGAACTCGGCGCGGCGGGTCTTGTACGTTCTTGCGCCCGCGGCGCCCGCCGCGGGCGGAGCCTTTAGGCCGCCCGCTCACGCTGTACGCCCCGGGCGGCACCCCGACGATGCGGCTGAAGTGCCGGGTCATCCCAAGTTCGGGTGATCGCCGGACCGGACCGGGCCGGCACGCTCGAGCGTCCCCCGGTGGTGGAAGGCCTCGACACCTTCGGTGATCGCGGCGACGACGAACGACTCGTGGGTGCGCCGGACGAAGGCCTTGCGGACGTACCGGGCGCGCAGCAGGTCGACGCCCGGCAGCCCGGGGTACTGCCAGTGCCGCGCGCTCTCCCGCCTGCCCCGCTGTCCCACCCGGCCATTGTGCCTGAGCCCCGGATCCTCGCCGAAAGGGCCTGTGACCTGCGAGGCCGGTCGATTGTCGGTGGCGGGGTGCACGATGGAGGGCACGATGAAAGACACAGACGACCCGATCTCGGCCCTCGACACCTTCTCCCCCGCGACACGCGCCTGGTTCACGGGGGCCTTCAGCGCGCCCACCGCCGCGCAGGCGGGCGCCTGGCGGGCGATCAACGAGGGTTCGGACGTGCTGGTCGTCGCCCCGACCGGCTCGGGCAAGACGCTTGCCGCGTTCCTCGCGGCCCTGGACCGGCTGGCGAGCGTGCCGCCGCCTGCCGAGCCGAAGAAGCGCTGCCGTGTGCTGTACGTCTCACCGCTCAAGGCCCTGGCGGTGGACGTGGAGCGCAACCTGCGCAGCCCCCTGACGGGGATCCGGCACGAGGCCGTGCGCCTCGGCCTGCCCGAGCCGGAGGTGCGGGTGGCCATCCGCTCCGGCGACACCCCGGCCGCCGAGCGCCGCTCGATCGCCAACCGTCCGCCGGACATCCTGATCACCACCCCCGAGTCGCTGTTCCTGATGCTCACCTCCTCGGCGCGGGACGCCCTGAGCGGCGTGGAGACGGTCATCCTGGACGAGGTGCACGCCGTCGCGGGCACCAAGCGCGGCGCGCACCTGGCCGTATCGCTGGAGCGGCTGGATCAGCTCCGCTGTGCTGAATCTGCGCGGCTCCGCCACGACCGCCCGGCGCGGCGGATCGGGCTGTCGGCGACCGTACGGCCCGTCGAGGAAGTCGCGCGCTTTCTCTCGCCCCAGCGCCGGGTGACGATCGTGCAGCCGCCGTCCGCCAAGGAGTTCGACCTGTCGGTGGTCGTTCCGGTGGAGGACATGGGCGAGCTGGGCGGCTCCCCGGCCTCGGACCCGGAGTCCGGGGGAAACGGTGAGAAGCCCTCGATCTGGCCGCATGTGGAGGAGCGGATCGCGGATCTGGTGGAGGGGCATCGCTCCACGATCGTCTTCGCCAACTCCCGCCGCCTCGCCGAGCGGCTGTGCAACCGGCTCAACGAGATCGCGTACGAGCGGGCCGTGGGCGAGCCCCTGCCCGAGCACCACTCTCCGGCCGAGATCATGGCCGAGGCGGGCGCGGCCAAGGGAGCGCCGCCGGTGCTCGCCCGGGCGCACCACGGATCGGTGTCCAAGGAGCAGCGCGCGCTGGTCGAGGAGGACTTGAAGGCGGGCCGGCTGCCCGCCGTCGTCGCCACCTCCAGCCTGGAGCTGGGCATCGACATGGGCGCGGTCGACCTGGTCGTGCAGGTCGAGTCGCCGCCCTCGGTCGCCTCCGGACTGCAGCGGGTCGGCCGCGCGGGCCACCAGGTGGGCGCGGTTTCGACCGGTGTGGTCTTCCCCAAGTACCGGGGCGATCTGGTACAGGCGGCCGTGGTGACCGAGCGGATGCGCGTCGGGGCCATTGAGGCGCTGCGCATCCCGGCCAACCCACTGGACGTTCTGGCCCAGCAGCTCGTGGCGATGACGGCGATGGACAGCTGGGACGTGGACGAGTTGCTGGCGGTGGTGCGGCGGGCGGCCCCGTTCGCGTCGCTGCCGGAGTCGGCGTACACCGCGGTCCTGGACATGCTCGCGGGCCGCTATCCGTCGGACGCTTTCGCCGAGCTGCGGCCGCGCGTGGTGTGGGACCGGGTGGCGGGCACGGTCTCCGGCCGGCCGGGGGCGCAGCGTCTGGCGGTGACCTCGGGCGGCACGATCCCGGACCGCGGCCTGTTCGGGGTCTTCCTCGCCGGGTCCGACCCCAAGAAGGGCGGGGGCCGGGTCGGGGAGCTGGACGAGGAGATGGTCTACGAGTCCCGGGTGGGCGATGTGTTCACGCTGGGCACGACCAGCTGGCGGATCGAGGACATCACCCGCGACCGGGTGCTGGTCTCCCCCGCCCCCGGGGTGCCGGGCCGGCTGCCGTTCTGGAAGGGCGACCAGCTGGGTCGCCCGCTGGAACTGGGCCGCGCGGTGGGCGCGTTCCTGCGCGAGATCGGCGGCCTGGCTCCCGACGACGCCCGGCTGCGGCTGCTCGCGGCGGGGCTGGACGCCTGGGCCGCGGACAACGTGCTCGCGTATCTGGCCGAGCAGCGCCAGGCGTGCGGGCATGTCCCCGACGACCGGACGATCGTCGTGGAGCGGTTCCGGGACGAGCTCGGCGACTGGCGGGTGGTGGTGCACTCGCCGTTCGGCGCCCAGGTGCACGCCCCGTGGGCGCTCGCGCTCGGCTCCCGGCTCTCCGAGCGTTACGGCATGGACGCGCAGGTGATGCACGCCGACGACGGCATCGTGCTGCGGCTGCCCGACGCCGACCTGATGGGCCTCGACCTGCTCGATATGGACTCCGACCCGGCGCGGCGCGGCACGGAGTACGACACCGAGCAGTCCCCGGTCGGTGCCGCCGATGTCGCCTTCGACCAGGGCGAGATCGAACAGATCGTCACCGACCAGGTCGGCGGATCCGCCCTGTTCGCCTCCCGCTTCCGGGAGTGCGCCGCGCGCGCCCTGCTGCTCCCTCGCCGTAACCCGGGCAAGCGCACCCCGCTGTGGCAGCAAAGACAGCGCGCCGCGCAACTGCTGCAGGTCGCGAGCGAGTTCGGCTCGTTCCCGATCGTCCTCGAAGCCGTCCGCGAATGCCTCCAGGACGTCTTCGACGTCCCTGGGCTGCGGGAGCTGATGGGCGACATCGAGGCCCGCCGGGTCCGGCTCGTCGAAGTCACCACCCCCGAGCCGTCCCCGTTCGCGCGCTCCCTCCTGTTCGGCTATGTCGCGCAGTACCTGTACGAGGGCGACTCCCCGCTCGCCGAACGCCGCGCCGCCGCCTTGTCGCTGGACTCCCGTCTGCTGGCCGAGCTGCTGGGCCAGGCCGAGCTGCGCGAGCTGCTCGACGCCGAGGTGCTGGCCGGGCTGGAGCGCGAGCTGCAGTGGCTGACCGAGGACCGCCGCGTCAAGGACCGCGAAGGGGTCGCCGACGCGCTCCGCGTCCTCGGCCCGCTCACCGACGCCGAGCTGGCCGAACGCGGGGCCGAAGCGTCATGGCTGCGGGAGCTGGCGGACGCCCGCCGCGCCATCCGGGTGCGGATCGCCGGAGCCGGCCACTGGGCGGCCGTGGAGGACGCCGGCCGGCTCAGGGACGCGCTGGGCACGGCACTGCCGGTTGGCGTGCCCGAGGCGTTCACCGAACCGGTCAAGGATCCTCTCGGCGACCTGCTGGCCCGCTATGCCCGCACGCACGGCCCGTTCACCTCCGCGGAAGCCGCCGAGCGCTTCGGGCTGGGAACGGCCGTCACGGACGGGGCCCTGCACCGCCTCGCCGCCGCGGGCCGGGTCGTTCAGGGCGAGTTCCATCCGGCCGGCATCGGCCAGGAGTGGTGCGACAGCGGCGTGTTGCGCCGACTGCGGCGCCGCTCCCTGGCGGCGCTCCGGGAGGAAATGGAGCCGGTGCCGCCCGCGGCGCTCGCCTCCTTCCTCCCCCAGTGGCAGCACGTGGGCACCCGCAGCCTGCGCGGCATCGACGGGCTGGTGCGCGCCATCGAGCAATTGCAGGGCGCCGCCGTTCCGGCCTCGGCGCTGGAAAAGCTGGTGCTGCCGTCCCGGGTCGCCGACTACTCCCCCGCGATGCTCGACGAGCTGACCGCCGCCGGAGAGGTCGTGTGGTGCGGCGCCGGAGCCCTGCCCGGCAAGGACGGCTGGGTGTCACTGCTGCTCGCCGACAGCGCACCCCTGCTGCTGCCCCCGCCCCACCCGCTCGAGATCGGCCCGCTGCACCAGGCGGTGCTCGACGCGCTCTCCGGCGGTTACGGCCTGTTCTTCCGCCAGATCGCCGACCAGGTCCGCGCCACGGATCCCGGCGTCACCGACCAGCAACTGGCCGAGATCATATGGGATCTGGCCTGGTCCGGCCGGCTCACCAACGACACCCTGGCCCCGCTCCGCTCTCTGCTGGGCTCCGGCCGTACCGCGGGCGCCACGGCCCACCGGGCAAAGCGCTCCGTCCCCCGCGGCCGCTACGGATCGTTCACGAGCCTCGCCCCCCGTACGGTCCGCGGCACCGCCTCCCGGTCCGGCCCGCCGACCGTCGCGGGCCGCTGGTCGCTGCTCACGGAGCGGGAGACCGATCCCACCCACCGCGCGCACGCGCTGGCTCATACGCTTCTGGACCGGCATGGCGTGGTCACACGTGGCGCGGTCGCCGCCGAGGGCGTGGAGGGCGGCTTCGCAGCCGCGTACCGCGTTCTGTCCGCCTTCGAGGACAGCGGGCAGGCCCGCCGTGGCTATGTCGTGGAGGGGCTGGGCGCCGCACAGTTCGCGATGGACGGGGCCGTCGACCGCCTGCGGGCGGTGGCCACCGCTCGCGACCGCCAGGCGGCGGAGAGCCCGGAAGGCCCGTACGCCCCCGGTGGCGGATGGGCCGGAGGCCGGGGAGACCGGGCGGCCAACGGCAGGGCCACTGTCCTGGCCGCCGCCGATCCGGCCAATGCGTACGGCGCGGCGCTGCCGTGGCCGGAGCCGCCGACCGGAGCCGGCCACAAGCCGGGCCGCAAGGCGGGTGCGCTGGTCGTGCTGGTCGACGGCGACCTCGTGCTCTATGTGGAGCGGGGCGGCAAGTCTCTGCTGGCCTGGCCGGGGCCCGACGCCGACGCCCCGGAGGCCGACGCCCGGCTGCACCTGGCGGCCGAGGCGCTGGCGCACGCCGCCCGAGACGGGGCGCTGGGCACCGTCACCGTGGAGCGCGCCAACGGCTCTCCCGCCCTGTCGTCGCCCATAGGCCGCGCCCTGGAGGCTGCGGGCTTCCACCCGACCCCCCGGGGACTGCGCCTGCGCCCGCTCTGAGGCGGAAGCCACGGCCGAAGACTTTCCCGGTCTGCGGCGAGAAAGCGACCGTCCTTGGAGCGGCGCCGGGCTGCATCATGGCTGCATGCCCGAAGGAGACACCGTCTGGCGGACCGCCCAGAAGCTGCACGAGGCCCTCTCGGACAAGGTCCTCGTCCGCTCTGATCTGCGCGTGCCCAAACTGGCCACCGTCGATCTGTCCGGTCGTCGGGTCGTCCAGGTCGTCCCCCGTGGCAAGCATCTGCTGACCCGTATCGAAGGCGGCCTGACCCTTCACTCCCATCTGCGGATGGACGGCGCCTGGTACCTCTACGCCGCGGGCGAGCGCTGGCGCGGCGGGCCGGAGCACCAGATCCGTGCCGTGCTGGCGACTCAGACCCGGGCCGCCGTCGGCTACCGCCTCCCCGTTCTGGACCTCCTGCGCACCGCGGACGAGTCCACCGTCGTGGGCCATCTCGGCCCCGATCCGCTCGGCCCGGACTGGGACCCGGACGAGGCACTGCGCCGACTGCTGGCAGATCCGTCGCGCCCCCTCGGTGAGGCGCTGCTCGACCAGCGCAACCTGGCCGGCCTCGGCAATGTGTACAAGTCCGAGCTGTGTTTCCTGCTCCGCTCCACCCCCTGGCTGCCGTTGGGCGAGGTGCCGTCTCCGGAGCGCCTGGTGGCCCTGGCCAAGCGGCTCCTGGAGGCCAACAAGTCCCGCACCGCCCGGATCACCACGGCCCACGCCCGCCCCGACCGCCGGCTGTGGGTGTACGGCCGGGCCGGCAGGTCCTGTCTGCGCTGTGGCGCGGCCGTACGCGTCGCCGACCAGGGAACCGCGGGCCAGGAGCGCACCACCTTCTGGTGCCCGAACTGCCAACGTGGCCCGGCCCCTGAGGGCTCATAGCCGTTACGGCTGCCGACAGCACCCGTCATTGACGACCCGTCACAGATCGGGCACTTCATCGTTCACAGCGGGCCGGAATCCCCTCCCGACCGGCGGAGTCGCGATGCCGTGGTCGTCGCGGTCGTGGCGCGCCACCAGGCCCTGGCGGCCGCGGCACGCCACCACGGCCCGTCACTCCTGCCCGCCTCACCGGCCCCGGTGTGCCTCCCGGGTCTCGTGGCCGACCGCGGAACGCAGTGCACGGGCAGCAGGCTCAGCCCCCAGCCACCGGCGGCCACGGCCACCTCCACCGGACCGGAGTGTGCGGGCTCCAGCGCCAGCCGCAGTACGGCTCCCCACCACACCCCGCCGAGAGCCGTAGTGACGGCCCAGCGAACCCTCCGATGGCCCCAGACGTCACGCCACGCCATGGCTGCCTCCTCCGGCCGACGCTAGACGGACGCAATCACGCCGCGGGAGGGCGTACAGAAGCGCGACGAGCGCCCGCCGTGACTGGCACACGCCGCGCTCCACCGCCCGCAGAACCGGTCAGGCCCCTACGCCGACACGTTCTCGGCCGCGAACATCCACCGGTGCTTCTCGAGGTCATGCGTGAGCCCGAGGAAGATGTCCTGCGAGACCAGGTCGGGCTCCTCCGTCGCCTTGATGCGCTCGCGCATCCGCGCGATCACGCCGTCCAGTGCGGCGACCATGCTCTGCACGGCGTCGGTGTCCTTGATCCATCCGTCCTTGACGTGGTCGACCCCGCTGCTCTTCGCCACAGTCTCGGCCCGCCCGTCCGGAGGGACGCCCAGCGCCGAAGCCCGCTCGGCCACCGTGTCCGAGTACGCGCGCGCGGTGGCGACAAGCTCGTCGAGCTGGAGGTGGATGGGGCGGAAGCGCGGACCGACTATGTTCCAGTGCACCTGCTTCGCCACCAAGGAGAGGTCGATCAGGTCCACCAACGCGCCCTGCAGTGTGTCAACAACGGTCCGGCGGTCCTCATCGGAGAGCGGGCTCTTCACCACAGACATCCCATTCCTCCTCTTCGTCCGAACAGTCCTTCTCCACCATCGCACACCCCTCCAGCACCAGGCATGCGGACGAATTCCAGGGCAGAGACGCCCGAGCCCCGGTCGGCGGTGCCGACCGGGGCTCGACGGAATGCTGTTCCGGCTGGGCTGACTGTCAGGCTGCGACGACGTCCACGGCCTCCGCAGGCGCCTTGATCACGCGCTCCTCCGGGACACCTGTCACGGACGTCACCGAGACCGAATTGAACATCGGCCGCATCGGTGCGGGTACCGGCTCGCTCGCCGCGGCCGACTGCGCCAGCTCGGCGAGCGACAGCTCGTCGCTCACCTCACGCATGACCTCGGACATCCGCACGTCCAACGCGTCACAGATCGCGGAGAGCAGCTCGGAGGATGCCTCCTTCTGCCCTCTCTCGACCTCCGAGAGATAGCCGAGGGAGACCCGCGCCGACGAGGAGACTTCGCGCAGGGTTCGGCCCTGGCGCTGGCGCTGCCGACGCAGCACGTCACCCAGCAGGCGACGGAGCAGAATCATCGGTGGCTCCCTCCTAGGACCTCGGATCCCGATCCTTCTCGCCCCACCGTACCGCCTTGGGCCGCGGCCGTGCGGGGAGCGATGATGTGTTCACTCAGGGCTGCAAACATCAAATCCCCCCGTGTTGTTCCGTATCCTGTGCCCGCTCATTTTCGATCAGTTCCCCCAGAAGCAGTCCGAGCGCCTCCTCGACGCTTTTCTTACGGATACCCGCTCTGTCTCCATCGAGCCTCAGCTCGCGCGTCGCGTTGCGGCCGCCAGGCCCTGCGACGGCCACATGGACCGTGCCGACCGGCTGTCCGTCCTGCGCTTCGGGCCCGGCGACCCCGGTGGTCGCGGCGCCCCAGTCGGCTCCCAGCAGCCGCCGTACGCCCTCGGCCATCTGCCGCGCGACCTCGGTGTCGACCGCCCCGCGTTCGGCGAGCAGGGCGCCGTCCACGCCCAGCACGGCGCGCTTCACCTCGGTCGCGTACGCCGTCACCGAGCCCTGGAAGACCCGGGAGGCCCCCGGCACACCGGTCAGCTCCGCGGACACCAGCCCGCCCGTGAGCGACTCGGCGACGGCGAGCGTCTGGCCACGCGCGACGAGCTGCTCCAGCACCTGGGCGGCCCGTGCGCCGGTCATCGCCCCGCGCCCCCAGCTGCCGCACGCCGCTGCTCCCGCTCCACGGCCAGGCCGGCCCTGCGCAGGGTGACGGCCTGCCGTACGTAGTCCAGGCCCGTCGCCACGGTCAGCACCACGGCGACCGCCATGACCCAGAACCGCAGACTGGCCAACGGCCCGGTCAGCGCCAGGATATACATCCCGACCGCCGCGCCCTGCGCGAGCGTCTTCATCTTGCCACCGCGGCTGGCCGGGATGACGCCATGCTTGATCACCCAGAACCGCATCAGCGTGATGCCGATCTCCCGGAAAAGGATCACGCCCGTCACCCACCAGGGCAGGTCGCCCAGGGCGGACAGACAGATCAGCGCGGCTCCCATGATCGCCTTGTCGGCGATCGGGTCGGCGATCTTCCCGAAGTCGGTGACCAGGTTGTACCGGCGGGCCAGATGCCCGTCGAACAGGTCGGTGATCATGGCGATCGCGAACGCCGAGAAGGCGAACGCCCGCCATGCCGGGTCGTACCCGCCATTGTGCAGCATCAGCAGGACAAACGCGGGCACAAGGAACAGCCGCAGCATGGTGAGGATGTTGGCGATGTTCCACAGCCCGGCCTGCTGGGCAGCCGGCGCCGAGATCCTGCCGCCGCGCGCGGGCACCCGTCCGGCACCGCCCGCCGCGGACGCGGGGGCCCCGTTCATCCGCCCGCCTCCTCACAACACGCCACGCCGGCCAACGGCTCGGCGACCAGGTCCACGCCTTCCGTCGCCACCACCTTGGCCTCGACCATCCGCCCGGGGGTGAGCCCCTCCCGGGCCGTGAGGATGGTCTGCCCGTCGGTCTCCGGCGCCTGGTGCGCGCCGCGCCCGACCGCACCGTCCTCGTCATCGTCGACCGACTCGACGAGCACATGGACGGTCTCGCCCAGCCGCTCCTCGGCGCGCTGCGCGGTCAGCTCCTCCGCCAGCTGCGAGATGTACGCCAGCCGCTCGGCGACGACGTCCTCATCCAGCTTGTTCTCGTAGGTCGCCGCCTCCGTGCCCTCCTCGTCGGAGTATCCGAAGACGCCGATGGCGTCCAGCCGCGCATGGCTCAGGAAGCGTTCCAACTCGGCGAGGTCCTCCTCGGTCTCGCCGGGGAAGCCGACGATGAAGTTCGATCGCACGCCCGCCTCCGGCGCCTTGGACCGGACCTGGTCGAGCAGTTCCAGAAAGCGGTCGGTGTCGCCGAAGCGGCGCATCGCGCGCAGCACGCCCGGCGCCGAGTGCTGGAAGGACAGGTCGAAGTACGGCGCCACCTTCGGCGTCGACGTCAGCACGTCGATCAGGCCGGGGCGCATCTCGGCGGGCTGGAGGTAGCTGACCCGGATCCGCTCGATGCCGTCGACCGCCGCCAGCTCCGGCAGCAGCGTCTCCAGCAGCCGGATGTCGCCGAGGTCCTTGCCGTACGAGGTGTTGTTCTCGGAGACCAGCATGACCTCCTTGACACCCTGCTCGGCGAGCCAGCGCGTCTCGGTGAGCACATCCGAGGGGCGGCGGGAGATGAACGAGCCGCGGAAGGACGGGATGGCGCAGAACGAGCAGCGCCGGTCGCAGCCCGAGGCGAGCTTCACCGAGGCCACCGGACTGGAGTCCAGGCGGCGGCGCAGCGGCGCCCGCGGCCCGGAGGCCGGGGCCACGCCCTCGGGCAGGTCTTCCGGCCCCTGGGGGAGGTCACCGTGGCCGGGCAGGGCGACGGCCGCTCCCTGCCGCTGCACCGGGCTGATCGGCAGCAGCTTGCGCCGGTCACGCGGCGTGTGCGGAGCGTGCACGCCCCCGGAGAGGATCGTCTGCAGGCGGTCGGAGATGTTGGCGTAGTCGTCGAAGCCGAGCACGCCGTCCGCCTCGGGCAGGGCGTCCGCGAGTTCCTTGCCGTACCGCTCCGCCATGCAGCCGACGGCGACGACGGCCTGGGTGCGGCCCTGTCCCTTGAGATCGTTGGCCTCGAGGAGGGCGTCGACGGAGTCCTTCTTCGCGGCCTCGACGAAGCCGCAGGTGTTGACGACGGCAACATCCGCGTCGGCGGCGTCCGGGACGAGATCCCAGCCATCCGCCGCCAGACGGCCTGCGAGCTCCTCCGAGTCCACCTCGTTACGGGCGCAGCCAAGAGTGACAAGAGCGACGGTACGGCGTTCGGGCATGAGCTCAGACTACTTTGTCCCGGCCGCGATCTTCGCTGCCAGGGTTCTCTCCTGCCCTTCGCCGGCTACCTTCTGGCTACCTCCCCAAGGTGCCCCAGGGCCGGCGTGTCAGCCCGCCTCAGGATCGCCCTTGGTGTAGCTCAGCCGCTGCACCTGCCCGGCTCCGCCCCGGTCGTGGATCTCCTTGCCGTTGACGTACAGCTGGACAGCCGCCGCGTTGCCCAGCACCAGATCGATCCGCTTCTCGTCGGTGAAGGTCTTGGAATCGCTCTGCTTGAGCACGCCTTCGTACAGCAGCCGGCCGCTGTGGTCCTTCGCCGAGATCCAGCTCGCTCCGTCGTCCGCGGTGAGCTTCACGGTGACCTTGTCCGCCGGTACTGCGGCGATGGCGCTGTCGGTCGGTTCGGGCTTCGGCGGGGCGGGCTTGCTGGAGCTCTTCGTCGGGCTGGGCTTCGCCGACGCGCCCGAGCCGTCCGCCGCGGCCTCGTGACCGCCGTTGTCGTTGCCGCTGAAGAGCGTGAAGCCGACGAATCCGATGACGGCGACGATCGCGGCGACCATCGCGGCGGTCCAGTTCGGGCGGATCGGTTCGGCCCGCACCCGCTCCGCCTCGAAGAGCGGCGCGACCGGCGTGGGCTCGGGCCGCCCGCCGTGCTCGGCGTCGTACTGCTCGACCAGCGCGGAGGGGTCCAGCCCGACAGCGCGCGCCAGCGTTCGGATGTGGCCCCGGGCATAGACATCGCCGCCGCAGCGCGTGAAGTCATCGTCCTCGATCCCCCGCACGAGGGGGACACGCACCCGTGTAGTGGAACTGACCTCCTCAACGGTCAGTCCGGCGTCGATACGGGCCTGCCTGAGGGCCTGACCGACCGAAGGTCGGTCATCGTGAACGGGGACGTCTTCGACGGAAGGCCGGTCGTCTTCGGGGGAGTTGCCGATGGACACGGGGGCGCCTTTCGAGCGTGTAGCCACCTGCTGGATGTTCAGTCTAGGGGTCCTGCGAAAGGGTGGGGCAACCGGGAGGACGAGGTTTGTACGCCATCGGGACGGTCACACCGTCCGATGGTCGCCTACCCACCTGTCGCCTCATTCAACTTGACGTGGCAACAGCGGAAACGGTTGCCCTCTACCTCTCAACAGTTGGCCCTTACGGGTGAGTCTCCCCCCTGATCACGGCGAGCACTCCGTCCAATTCATCCGGCTTTACGAGGACGTCGCGTGCTTTCGACCCCTCGCTCGGGCCGACCACTCCGCGCGACTCCATGAGATCCATCAGCCGGCCCGCCTTGGCGAAGCCGACCCGCAACTTGCGCTGCAGCATCGAGGTGGAGCCGAACTGGGTCGAGACCACCAGCTCCGCCGCCTGGCACAGCAGGTCCAGATCGTCGCCGATCTCCTCGTCGATCTCCTTCTTCTTCGCCGTCCCCACGGTGACGTCGTCGCGAAAGACCGGCGCCATCTGGTTCTTGCAGTGCTCGACGACCGCCTCGACCTCGACCTCGGTGACGAAGGCGCCCTGCATCCGGGTCGGTTTGCTGGCCCCCATCGGCAGGAAGAGGCCGTCGCCCTTGCCGATCAGCTTCTCGGCGCCGGGCTGGTCGAGGATGACCCGGCTGTCGGCGAGCGAGGAGGTGGCGAAGGCAAGCCGGGACGGCACGTTCGCCTTGATCAGACCGGTGACGACATCGACGCTGGGCCGCTGCGTCGCCAGCACCAGGTGGATGCCCGCGGCCCGCGCGAGCTGGGTGATCCGGACGATGGCGTCCTCCACATCGCGCGGCGCGACCATCATCAGATCGGCCAGCTCGTCAACGATCACCAGCAGATACGGGTACGGGGACAGCTCGCGCTCGCTGCCCTCGGGTGCGCTCACCTTGCCGCTGCGCACCGCAGCGTTGAAGTCGTCGATGTGCCGGAAGCCGTACGCCGCCAGATCGTCGTAGCGCAGGTCCATTTCGCGGACGACCCACTGCAGGGCCTCGGCGGCACGCTTGGGGTTGGTGATGATTGGTGTGACGAGATGTGGAATGCCCTCGTATGCGGTGAGTTCGACGCGTTTGGGGTCTACCAGCACCATCCGGACGTCGTCCGGCGTGGCGCGCACCATCACCGAGGTGATCAGGCAGTTGATGCAGGAGGACTTTCCAGAGCCGGTCGCGCCGGCCACCAGCACATGCGGCATCCTCGCCAGATTCGCCGTGACATAGCCGCCCTCGACGTCCTTGCCGAGCGCCACGAGCATCGGATGGTCGTCACCCACGGAGTCTGCCGACCGCAGCACATCGCCAAGATTCACCATCTCGCGGTCGCTGTTGGGGATCTCGATGCCGACCGCTGACTTGCCCGGGATCGGGCTGATGATGCGGACGTCCGGGCTGGCGACGGCGTAGGCGATGTTCTTGGTGAGGGCGGTGATCCGCTCGACCTTGACCGCCGGGCCGAGCTCGACCTCGTACCGGGTGACCGTCGGGCCCCGGGTGAAGCCGGTGACGCGGGCGTCGACCTTGAACTCGGAGAAGACGGTGGTCAGTGAGTTCACCACGGCGTCGTTCGCGGCACTGCGCGTCCTGCCCGGGCCGCCGCGCTCCAGAAGGTCGAGCGAGGGCAGCGCGTAGGTGATGTCTCCGGCCAGCTGCAACTGCTCGGCACGCGGCGGCAGCACAGATCCGGGCTCCGGCGCGGCCTTGGTCAGATCGGGCACGGGCGCACCTGCGCCGGGAGGCTCGGCGGCCTTGGCTTCCGATGTGGGGGCCTTGGCCGTCCCCGCGTCGGCCGCGGTGTCCGTCCGCGCGCCGCGCGCTGTGGCCACGGCGCCCGACCGCTCCGCGGCAGAGATCCCATGGCTGAGCCCCGCCACGAGCGGGGAAGGCTGTACGCCGTGCAGGACGGCGCCGTCCAGCGCCGCGGCAGCGGCCGCCGCCACGTCCACGGCGTCCATCGGCCGGTCCGGCACCGGTTCCACAGACGCCGACGAGGGAACGGAGGTCCGACGCGTACGGCGTCGCCGGGCGAGCGCCTGCTCCTCGGCCCGGTCCGGGTCGAGGCCGTCGGCGGCCTCGGTACCGCTCCGCGGGCGGCGGGCAGACCCCTCGCGCCAGTCGTCCGCGTACTCCTCGCCCTGCCCGCCCGTATCCCCGGGAGCCGCCGAGTCGTCCACCAGCCCGAGCTTGGACCACAGCAGCCGCAGCCGCTGCGGGATCGCGTTGACCGGGGTCGCGGTGACCACCAGCAGCCCGAAGATCGTGAGGAGGACCAGCAGCGGTACGGCCAGCACCTCGCCGACCGTGAACAGCAGCGGCCTGGAGACGGCCCAGCCGATCAGCCCGCCCGCATCCTTGATCGCCTCGATGCCCTCACCACGGCCGGGTGCGCCGCACGCCAGATGCACCTGGCCGAGGACTCCGATCACCAGCGCGGAAAGCCCGATGACGATCCGTCCGTTCGCCTCCGGCTTCTCCGGGTGGCGGATGAGCCGTACGGCGATGGCGCCTACGAGGAGCGGCACCAGCAGATCGAGGCGGCCGAACGCCCCCGTCACCAGCAGCTCGACGAGGTCGCCGACGGGGCCGCGCAGATTGGACCAGGTGCCGGCCGCGACCACCAGCATGATGCCGAGCAGAAGCAGCGCGAGCCCGTCCTTGCGGTGGGCCGGGTCGAGGCCCTTCGCACCGCGCCCTATGCCACGGAGCATGGCACCGACCGTGTGCGCGAGGCCGAGCCACACGGCGCGGGTGAGGCGGTAGATACCCCCGGTCGGGGACGGCGCGGGCCTGGCGGCGGCCTTCTTGGCAGCCGCCTTCCGCGCGGACGTCTTCTTGGCCGGAGCCTTCTTCGCGGGCGCCTTCTTGGCGGGCGCCTTCTTCGCGGCGCTCCCGCTACGGCCGGCGCGCGGTTTCGAGGTGCCCGCCGTGCCCTGGGAACCCTTGCCGGACGTACGTGAGGCCATGGTGCCGAGGTTACCCGCGTGGGCCGTACGGGACAGCTGTGCCCACCCGTTAACCCTTTCGTGTCGCGCTCATGCGGGCCATGGTGACGTCGCGTCAACCTGGTGCGTACCGGTCGGCCCGGGGCTGGTTCCCGGAGCCGGTTCAGGAACCGGAGTCCGTACCCGGCTCCAGCGCGTCCAGCGCCCGCCGCAGCCCGGTGAGTTTGCGCTCCAGATGCGCCGCCGTGGCCACGGCGGCCGCGTCCCCCGACTCGTTCAGCTGCTTGGACAGCGCCTCGGCCTGCTCCTCCACCGCGGCGAGCCGCGCCGACAGCTCCGCCAGCACCCCGGCGGACTCCTTCGCCGCGCCCGGCACCGCCTGGCCGGACTCCAACTGCAGCCGCAGCAGCCCCGCCTGCTCACGCAGCTGGCAGTTCTTCATGTAGAGCTCGACGAAGACGGAGACCTTCGCGCGCAGCACCCATGGGTCGAACGGCTTGGAGATGTAGTCCACCGCGCCCGCCGCATAGCCGCGGAAGGTGTGGTGCGGTCCATGGTTGATGGCCGTGAGGAAGATGATCGGGATATCACGGGTGCGCTCGCGCCGCTTGATGTGCGCGGCGGTCTCAAAGCCATCCATGCCCGGCATCTGGACATCCAGCAGGATGACCGCGAAGTCATCCGTCAGCAGCGCCTTGAGCGCTTCCTCCCCTGACGATGCCCGCACCAGCGTCTGATCGAGCGCGGAGAGAATGGCCTCCAACGCCAGCAGATTCTCCGGCCGGTCATCGACCAGGAGGATCTTGGCCTTCTGCACCATGCCCCGTCCTCCTCGTCCCGGCTTTGGGTCACCCCAGCTTGATGCGCCGGGGGAAGCACCGGGCGCCGCCCCAGGGGACGACTCCCTTGCGCCGTCCGTCCTTGTGCCGGTCATGGTAGCCGCACCCCACCTGTCGCCACACCCTGTCACCGCGATGTCACTGTGCACGTACCGGAAACGCGGTCAGGGACCAGAAGGTTCCCCCGATGCTTCCCCGGAGAGCACGCTTCCACACGCACTATTTCCGTCCGCCCCTCACTCGGCGACCCGCCGCATCCATTCCGCCATGACCTGCAGCAGATGGTCGGTATCGACCGGCTTGGTGACGTAGTCGGAAGCGCCGGACTCGATGCTCTTCTCCCGATCGCCCTTCATCGCCTTGGCGGTAAGGGCGATGATGGGCAGTCCGGCGAACTGCGGCATCCGGCGAATCGCCGCCGTTGTCGCGTAACCGTCCATCTCGGGCATCATGATGTCCATCAGAACGACCGCCACATCCTCGTGCTGCTCCAGGACTTCGATGCCCTCGCGGCCGTTCTCGGCGTACAGCACCGACAGCCCGTGCTGCTCCAGCACGCTGGTGAGCGCGAAGACGTTACGGATGTCGTCATCGACAATCAGCACCTTCTCGCCGTGGAACCCGCCCTCGAAGCCACGCTCCACCAGGTCCTGGCCGGTACCGAGCCACACGTCCTCAGAGCCCTCCGCGCGGTCGGCGCCGCCACCCCGGCCGGGCGCCGCGGGCCGCTGCTCCACCGCCCGAGAGGGCCTGCGGCGGCGCCCCAGCGCCCCGGCCCCGCTCCGCGGCGCCGGCTCGTCGACCGGCTCCTCGGCGGCGGGCTCCGGCATGGTCAGGGCCTGCTCGGCAGTGAGCGCGAGCGCGCGTACGGGACCGCCGGCGGTCAACTGCGGGTAGCCCTGCGGCGGCAGCTCTCCGGGGTTCAGCGGCAGGTACAGGGTGAACGTGGAGCCGCGGCCGGGCTCGCTGGCCGCGTGGATCTCCCCGCCCAGCAGCCGGGCGATCTCCCGGCTGATGGACAGTCCCAGACCCGTACCGCCGTACTTCCGGCTGGTCGTGCCGTCGGCCTGCTTGAACGCCTCGAAGATCACCCGCATCTTGCTGGCCGCGATGCCGATGCCGGTGTCAGTGACCGAGAAGGCGATCATCTCGGCGTCGGGGTCGCTGAGCGAGCCGTGCTCCAGCAGCTGCTCCCGGATGGCGTTCGGCACATCGTGCCCAGCCGGCCGGATGACCAGCTCCACGGCACCGCTGTCGGTGAACTTCACCGCGTTCGACAGCAGGTTGCGCAGCACCTGCAGCAGCCGCTGCTCGTCGGTGTGCAGAGTGGCGGGCAGCTCCGGCGAGACCCGCACGGAGAAGTCCAGGCCCTTCTCCGCGGTGAGCGGCCGGAACGTCGCCTCGACGTAGTCCACGAGCTGAACCAGCGCGATACGGGTCGGGCTGACGTCCATCTTGCCCGCCTCGACCTTCGACAGGTCCAGGATGTCGTTGATCAGCTGCAGCAGGTCCGAGCCCGCGCCGTGGATGGTCTCGGCGAACTCCACCTGCTTCGGGGAGAGGTTGCCGTCGGCATTGTCGGCGAGCAGCTTGGCCAGGATGAGCAGCGAGTTGAGCGGGGTGCGCAGCTCGTGCGACATGTTGGCCAGGAACTCGGACTTGTAGCGCATGGAGACGGCGAGTTGCTCGGCGCGCTCCTCCAGGACCTGCCGGGCCTCCTCGATCTCGGTGTTCTTCACCTCGATGTCACGATTCTGCCGGGCGAGGAGCTCGGCCTTCTCCTCCAGTTCGGCGTTGGACGCCTGGAGGGCCTTCTGCCGGTTCTCCAGCTCTGCCGAGCGCTCGCGCAGCTGCTCGGTCAGCTCCTGCGACTGCTTGAGCAGCACCTCGGTCTTGGTGTTGACGCTGATGGTGTTGACGCTCGTCGCGATCATCTCGGCGATCTGGTTGAGGAAGTCCTTCTGGATTTGCGTAAAGGGCTGGAAGGAGGCCAGCTCGATCACACCGAGGACCTTGGCCTCGAACAGCACGGGAAGGACGATCACATGGGCCGGGGGCGCCTCGCCGAGGCCGGAGGAGATCTTCAGATAGCCGGGCGGCACGTTGTCCACCAGGATCGTGCGCTTCTCCTCCGCGGCGGTGCCGATCAGCGACTCACCCGGCCGGAAGGTCGTGGGCATCGAGCTGCGCGAGTAGCCGTACGAGCCCGTCAGGCGCAGCTCGAAGGACCCGTCCTCGGGGGAGGCGCCGACGTCCGTGCTGTCGCCGGTCGGCGTCGCCAGGAAGAACGCGCCGTGCTGTGCGGAGACCACCGGGGTCAGCTCGCTCATGATCAGGCGGGCGACGTCCTGGAGGTCGCGGCGGCCCTGCATCAGACCGGAGATACGGGCGAGGTTGCCCTTGAGCCAGTCCTGTTCCTTGTTGGCGAGCGTGGTCTCGCGCAGGGTGGCGATCATCGTGTTGATGTTGTCCTGGAGTTCCAGGATCTCGCCCGCGGCATCCACGTCGATCTTGAGGTTGAGGTCGCCGCGGGTCACGGCGGCGGCGACCGCCGCGATCGCGCGCACCTGGCGGGTCAGGTTGCCCGCCATCTCGTTCACCGACTCGGTGAGGTCCTGCCAGGTACCGGCCACGTCACGTACGCGCGCCTGGCCGCCCAGGATGCCCTCGGTGCCCACCTCGCGGGCCACCCGGGTCACCTGCTCGGCGAAGGAGGACAGCTGATCCACCATCGTGTTGATGGTGGTCTTCAGCTCGAGGATCTCGCCGCGGGCGTCCACGTCGATCTTCTTCGTCAGATCACCCTTGGCGACCGCGGTGGTGACCATCGCGATGTTGCGCACCTGGCCGGTCAGGTTGGAGGCCATCGAGTTCACGGACTCGGTGAGGTCCTTCCACGTGCCGGACACGCCCGGTACGCGCGCCTGACCGCCGAGGATGCCCTCGGTGCCCACCTCGCGGGCGACTCGGGTCACCTCGTCCGCGAAGGACGACAGCGTCGTCACCATCGTGTTGACGGTGTCGGCGAGTTGTGCGACCTCACCACGCGCCTCGACCGTCACCTTCTTCGTCAGATCGCCGTTGGCGACGGCGGTCGAGACCTGGGCGATGTTGCGCACCTGTGTGGTCAGGTTCGACGCCATCAGGTTGACGTTGTCGGTCAGGTCCTTCCAGATGCCCGAGACGTCAGGCACTCGCGCCTGACCGCCCAGCTGGCCTTCCGTACCCACCTCGCGGGCCACCCGCGTAACCTGCTCGGCGAACGAGGACAGCTGGTCGACCATGGTGTTCACGGTGGTGACGAGTGCGAGGATCTCGCCCTTCGCATCGACCGTGATCTTCTTCGACAGGTCGCCCTGGGCGACCGCGGTCGTCACTTCGGCGATGTTGCGCACCTGCGAGGTGAGGTTGTTCGCCATGAAGTTGACGGACTGGGTGAGGTCCTTCCAGGTGCCGGAGACGCCCTGCACCTCCGCCTGACCGCCGAGCATGCCCTCGGTGCCCACCTCGCGGGCCACTCTCGTCACCTGGTCGGCGAAGGAGGAGAGCTGGTCCACCATGGTGTTGAGGGTGTTCTTCAGCTCCAGAATCTCGCCGCGCGCATCCACGTCGATCTTCTGCGACAGGTCACCGCGCGCCACCGCCGTCGCGACCTGCGCGATGTTACGGACCTGGGCGGTGAGGTTGCTCGCCATGCCGTTCACGGAGTCGGTCAGATCGCGCCACACACCGGCGACGCCGGGCACCTGCGCCTGACCGCCCAATCGGCCTTCCGTGCCCACCTCGCGGGCGACTCTGGTCACTTGCTCGGCGAATGCCGAGAGCTGGTCGACCATCGTGTTGATGGTGTTCTTCAGCTCCAGGATCTCGCCGCGGGCGTCGACCTCGATCTTCTGCGACAGGTCACCGCGCGCCACAGCGGTCGTCACCTGCGCGATCTGCCGCACCTGCGAGGTGAGGTTCCCGGCCATGAAGTTGACGGAGTCGGTGAGGTCCTTCCAGGTGCCGGACACACCGTCCACCCGCGCCTGACCGCCCAGCCGGCCCTCCGTACCCACGTCACGCGCCATGCGCGTCACCTGGTCGGCGAACGACGACAGCTGGTCCACCATGGTGTTCACGGTGTTCTTCAGCTGGAGCATCTCGCCGGAGACATCCACGGTGACCTTCTGCGACAGATCACCATTCGCCACCGCCGTCGTCACCTGCGCGATGTTGCGCACCTGCCCGGTGAGGTTGCGGAAGGCCGTGTTCACCGAGTCCGTCAGGTCCTTCCAGGTGCCCGCCGCACCCGGCACCTGCGCCTGACCGCCGAGCTCACCCTCCACGCCGATCTCCCGCGCCACACGGGTCACTTCGGCACCGAAGGCGGACAGCTGGTCCACCATCGTGTTCACGGTGTTCTTCAGCTCGAGCATCTCGCCGGAGACATCCACGGTGACCTTCTGCGACAGATCACCATTCGCCACCGCCGTCGTCACCTGCGCAATGTCCCGGACCTGCGCGGTGAGGTTACGGAACGCGGTGTTCACCGAGTCCGTCAGGTCCTTCCACGTACCCGCCGCACCCGGCACCTGCGCCTGACCGCCGAGCAGACCCTCCGCGCCGACCTCGTTGGCGACCCGTGTCACCTCGTCCGCGAAGGTGCGCAGCGTCTCCGTCATCGTGTTGATGGTGTCGGCGAGCTGCGCGACCTCGCCGCGCGCGCTCACCGTGACCTTCTGCGACAGGTCGCCGTTGGCGACCGCCGTCGTCACCTGAGCGATCCCCCGCACCTGAGCGGTCAGATTGCCCGCCATGAGGTTGACGGAGTCGGTGAGGTCCTTCCATACGCCGGCAACGCCCGGCACCTTCGCCTGGCCGCCCAGCTCGCCCTCGGTGCCCACTTCCCGCGCGACTCGGGTCACCTCGGAGGAGAACGAGGAGAGCTGGTCCACCATCGTGTTGACGGTGTTCTTCAGCTCCAGCATCTCGCCGGCCACATGGACGGTGACCTTGCGGGACAGATCCCCCTTGGCGACCGCGGTCGTCACCAGCGCGATGTCCCGGACCTGCGCGGTCAGCCGGTACGCCATGGTGTTGACGGAATCTGTCAGATCCTTCCAAGAACCAGACATTCCACGGACTTTGGCCTGACCGCCGAGCTTGCCCTCGGTGCCGACTTCGCTGGCCACCCGGGTCACTTCATCGGTGAACGCCGACAGTTGATCGACAAGCCCGTTGACCGTACGGCCCACCTTCAGGAACTCACCCCGCAGCGGGTGGGCGGATCCGTCAGCGCCAAGCGCCCGCAGATCCATCCGCTGCTCGAGGTCACCCTCGGCGACCGCCGACAGCACCCGGCCCACCTCGGACACGGGCCGTACGAGATCGTCGACGAGCGCGTTGGACGCGTCGATCGCGGCCGCCCAGGAGCCTTCGCAGGCGCCCGTCTCGAGCCGCTCGGTCAGCTTGCCCTCGCGGCCGACCACCCGGCGGACCCGCGCGAGCTCACCCGTCAGGTGCAGGTTACGGTCGGCAACCTCGTTGAACACCGCGGCGATCTCGGACATCACGCCTTCGCCCGACACCGTGAGCCGCTTGCGGAAGTTCCCGTCCCGCATGGCCACCAGCGCGGAGAGCAATCGGTTCAGCGCCGCCGTATCCACTTCAGTCGTCCCGTTGCTACGGGATCGGCCGCCCTTCGCGCGCGTGCTTGCGCCCCGCGCCGCTGCGCCAGACTCCACCGTGTCCCTCCCGCAGGGTCGACTGTTCTACCCGGGCCTTCTGTGAAGGCCTTCCCAGTCTTTCACTGATGCTCGCGGCCCCGCCTAACAGTCGCGGCTCAGATATACGTTGTTCGACTGCCACTTCACACTCACTCGCCGTAGCCTTCCCGTGTCGGCGTGTGAACCCAAAAGCGCACAACGGCACGATGCCGTGGATACGGTGGCAGAGCACCGAATCAAATCGGAGACACCGCAGCGGCTGCCTGAAGAACATGCCATTGCGGCGTGGGTGGCTGTCAACCTGTTCTTGCCGAGGTCAGCCTCCCGTGGACGTGGAAGGTTGCGCCACAGCCAGTGGCGGCCGAGTCGGACGGAACTCAACGCCGCACCGCCCCTCACTGTCCGCCACCACACGGTCTAACCTGGCATCGGCTGTCGTCAGCCCCTCGGGGCGTGTGACGGCACGGACCGGTTGGGCAGGTACCCGGGGGGACGACGAGACCTTGATGAGGAGTTCAGTGATCACCGCGCGTGCAGCGGGCACATTCGAGCCGGTCGGACGCTCAGTCGCCGCCGCCCGCGCCTTCGTCCGGGACACGCTGCAGGGCTGGGGCTTCTCAGACATCGTCGACGACGCCGTCGTCCTCACCAGCGAACTGGTCACCAACGCCGTGGTGCACGCCGGCACCGCCGCCGATGTGCTCTGTCTCCGTTCGGACAGCGGCGTACGCGTCGAGGTGGCCGACCGCTATCCCGAGCGTGAACTCCCGCTGCACAAGAGCAGTTGCCACATCGCCGCCCCTGACCGGGAGGGCGGCCGCGGCCTGCTGCTGTGCGGCGCGCTCGCCAACCGCTGGGGCGTGGAGTACACCGCCACCCACAAACGCGTCTGGTTCCATCTCGACCTCGCCGAGCGGCCCGCCGGCACCCGCTCCGCCGGTCCCGCCCTCCCCACCGACGCTCTGCCCGTCGCCGACTCCCGGGTGCGCGTGGCCGTCGTGCAGATCGATCGCGGCGGAGCCATCAGCTCCTGGAGCGACGACGCTCAGGTTATTTTCGGCTACCCGGCGGACCAGGTCGTCGGCAAGCCCTTCACCGATCTCGCCGCCTGGCCGCACACCCCGGGCACCGGCACAGGCATCGCCGAGGCCCTGCAGCTGTCCCGCTGGGAGGGCTCGTACGGCATCCGCAGCGTGGACGGCCGGGTCGTACCCGTCTACGGCTCCCACCTCCGCGTCCGCGATGCCGACGGCGAGCCGTCCACCGTCTGCCTGCTGGTCCGCGACCACGAACGGGCAGTGCTGCAATCCTCGCCGCGCGCGTCGTCGGGTGACAGCGCCACGGCGACCGGCGAGGGCCGGGGACCGGCAGCGGATCCGTTCGAGGTGTTCATCGGCTCCCCGGCCCCCGACGACCTCGACGGGCTGCTGCAGCGCACGGTCGAGCGCGCCCGCGACATGCTCGACGGCGACGCCGCGTATCTGCTGCTCGCCACGGACGACGAGACCGAGCTGGAGGTACGTGCCTCCACCGGCCTGCCCTCGGCCCGCCAGCGCTTCGCACGCGTCCCGGTCGAGGCCGGCACGGGGCGCTACGGCTCCGCCCGGATGCCCGCCGTTCACGAGGACCTCACCGTCGTCCCCGGCGCCGTACCGCTCCTGGCCGGCACCGGCATGCGCTCGGTGGTCACCGTCCCGCTCAAGGTCGAGGGCCGGCTCACGGGCTCGCTCGGTGTCGCCGCCGAAGCCCCCGGCCGCTACACCAACGAAGAGGCCCTGCGGCTGCAGTTCGCCGCCGACCGCATCGCGCTCGCCGTCGAACGCGCCCGCCTCACCGAGTTGGAGCGCCTGCGCCGCGGCTCCCTGTCGTTCCTCGTCGAGGCGTCCGATCTGCTCGCCGGCACCCTCGACCGCAACCAGACGCTGGCGCTCATGGCCCAGATGACGGTCCCGACCCTCGCCACCTGGTGCGCCGTCTACACCGTCGCCGACCCGTCCTCCGAACCCGAACTGTCCTACGTTCTGCACGAGGACGAGGACCGCATCGACGGGCTCAAGACGCTGCTGTCCAAGCTGGATCCGCCGGACCCGGTGCCCACCCCGGGCGCCCGGGTGTGGGCCGCGCCCGGGGACGCCGCGCACTCGGCCGCGATCCGCTCCTCGCTGCGCGACCTGGGTCTCGAGGACACCGCCGACCTCACCGTGGGCCCCGGCCCGTCACTGGCCACCGCCTCGGCGGTTGGCGGCGAGACGGTCGTACTGCCGCTGGTGGCCCGTAACCGCGTCATCGGCATGCTGTGCCTTGGCAGGCCCGCCGAGGAGCACTTCCGCCAGGAGATCCTGGAGCTGGCCGAGGACCTTTCCCGGCGGTCCGCACTCGCCCTCGACAATGCGCGGCTGTACTCGGAACGCACGGCCATCAGCCAGTCCCTGCAGCGCAGCCTCCTTCCGCCCGAGCTTCCCGAGGTCTCCGGCGTCGAGGTCGAGGTCATCTACCGCGCGGCGGGCGAAGGCAACGAGGTGGGCGGCGACTTCTACGACCTCTTCCCGATCCGCGACGGCGCCTACGGCTTCGCGATCGGCGATGTGTGCGGTACCGGCCCGGAGGCCGCCGCGGTGACCGGCCTGGCCCGGCATGCCCTGCGCCTGCTGGCACGTGAGGGATTCTCCGGCCCGGCCGTACTGCAGCGGCTCAACGCGGCGATCCTCGACGAGGGCGCCCGCAGCCGCTTCCTCACGCTGCTGTACGGCGAACTGTGGCCGCAGGAGGACGGCAGCGCGGTCCTCAAGGTGGTCTGTGCGGGCCATCCGCTGCCCCTGCGCCTGCGGCAGGACGGCACCGTTGAGCCGGCCGCCGAACCTCAGCCGCTGCTCGGTGTGATGGAGGACTTGGAGCTGTACGAGCAGACGGTGACGCTCGACCCCGGCGATGTCCTGCTGTGCGTCACCGACGGCGTGACCGAGCGCCGGGAGGGCACTCGCATGCTCGGCGACGACGGTCTGATGGACGTGCTGACGATGTGTACGGGCCTGACGGCCGGCGCGGTCGCCGCGCGCATTCTGCGAGCCGTGGAGCGTTTCGCCGCGGAGCCGGCGTCCGACGACATGGCGATCCTGGCCATGCGCGTCCCGGAGCCGCACAACGAGGAGAACGGCGTCTGATCCGGGCACGCTGTGGGCTGCGTGCCCACATACGCCAAAGGCCCCCGCTATATCCCGGGGGCCTCGGTGTGTGGAGCCCCAATACGGAATCGAACCGTAGACCTTCTCCTTACCATGGAGACGCTCTGCCGACTGAGCTATTGGGGCGCGGCAACGCGATAGATCATACCCGAACTTGCATGCGCTCCTGACCACCGGCACCTGGCGGAATTCAAGCGGGCTGCAGCAGACCACCGAGCGCGTTGCAGACTGAGGCCACCCTCTGCACCTCCCGCCTGGTCATCCGGGCGTCTATGGGCAGCGCAAGGCACTCGTCAGCGGCGCGCTCGGTCTCCGGCAGCCACACCTCCCGCCGGAACTGAGGCATCCGGTGTACGGGAGTCTGTACCGGCACGCTGCAGCGAACTCCCTTGGCCCGCAAGGTCCGAGCGAAGGCGTCCCGGTCCGGCCGGCCATTCCCAGGCACGCGCACCACGTACTGGTGGAAGAGGTGCGCGGAGCCCGGCTTTATGCGCGGGGTGACGACGTCTGTGAGGCGCCGAGTGAGATACGCGGCGTGGGCCTGACGTATCGCCGTCTCGGAGGGCGAAGTCCGGAATTCCTCGTACTCGGCCACGAACAGCCCGTGCTGGTCCGCGAGTTTCCGTATGCGTATGAGGTCCGCTCGGTGCCCGAAGCGGTGTACGGGCACGACGGCGGCCGTGCGGGGCGTCAACGCTGACTCGACCGCGGCGGGGTCGATACAGAAGCTGTCCGGCTCGATGTCGACGAAGACCGGCATGCCACCGCTCCTCCGCACGGCGTCAGCGACGTCGACGGTTGCGTACGACGGCACGACCACCTCGTCGCCGGCGCCGACCCCCGCGCCGGTCAGCGCTCCCCGAAGCATCTCTGCAGGATGACCCAGTCCCATGACACGGATGGTGCCCACGCAATGTGAACACCAAGTGGCGTACAGCACAACATAAGAAAGCCCTGCCGGGAACCGAAGTTCCCAGCAGGGCTTTCCATAAAAC
>NZ_JBUEGC010000049.1:0-49580 GCF_054963655.1 Streptomyces sp. HSS9-12
GCCTGTGGGTATGACCGCGAACGACCGCCGGCCGAAGACCGCGTCCGGCCCTCCCGTCGTGGTCATGGGCGTCTCCGGCTCCGGCAAGTCGACCGTCGGCCGGCTGCTCGCCGACCGGCTCGGCGTCCCGTACGCCGACGCGGACGACTTCCATTCGCCGGAGAACATCGCGAAGATGTCGGCTTGTACTCCTCTCGACGACTCCGACCGCGCGCCCTGGCTGGACGCCATCGGCACCTGGCTGGGCGAACACGCGGACTGCGGCGGGGTGGTGAGCTGCTCGGCCCTCAAACGCCGCTACCGGGACCGGCTGGCCGATGCCGAGCCGAAGGCCTTCTTCCTGCATCTCGACGGTTCACCGGAACTCATCGCCGAACGGCTCGCACATCGCTCGGACCATTTCATGCCACCCGACCTGCTCCGCTCGCAGTTCGCCGACCTCGAACCGCTGGAGCCGGACGAGCACGGAGCCTCCGTACCGATCGACCGCTCCCCGCAACAGATCACTGACGCGGCCCTCGCCCAACTCCCCCGCTGAAGGTCCGCTCTGTCATGCTATGCCGGGCCCGTTACTGGCACAGGGGAGGACACCCATGACCGGCGCCACGCGCACGGAGGCAGACGCATCCGGCACGGAGCCGTACCACGTCCGGCTGACACCGGAGGTGGGAGCGTTCATCCAGCCCGACGGCGGCTGGTGTCTGAACAACGCCGGCTTCATCAGCGACGGGGACAGCACCCTGCTCGTCGACACGGCCGCCACCGAGCGGCGGGCGTGTCTGCTGCGCGACGCGGTCCTCGCAAGCGGCGCGCCCCTCCCCGGCACGGTCGTCAACACCCACCACCACGGCGACCACACCTATGGCAACTGCGTGTTCGCCGAGACCGCGACCGTCGTCGGGCACAGCGCCTGCCGCCGCGAGACCCTCGCCGCCGGGAACCAGCTGCACGCACTGTGGCCCGCGGTCGACTGGGGCGACATCCGTATCACCGCGCCGACCGTCACCTACCAGGACCGGCTGACCTGCCATGTGGGAGACCTCGAGGTGGAGTTGATCCACCCGGGCGTCGCACACACCACGGGCGACACCATCGTCTGGCTGCCGCAGCAGAAGATCGTCTTCACGGGCGACCTCATCTTCCACGGCGGCACGCCGTTCATCCCCCAAGGGTCCCTCACCGGCTCCCTCAAGGCGCTGGAGATGCTGCGTTCGCTCGGCGCACGGACGGTGGTCCCGGGCCACGGCGAGGTCACCGACGCCGGGGTGTACGACACCGTCGAGCGCTATCTGCGGTACGTCGCCGAGCTGGCGCAGACGGCGCGCGCGGCAGGCCACACACCGCTGGAGGCCGCCCGGAAGGCGGACCTCAGGGAGTTCGCGGAGCTGCGCGAGAGCGAGCGGCTGGTGGCGAACCTGCACCGGGCGTACGCCGAGCTGGACGGGCAGCCGACGGGTGCGCCCCTGGACGCGGAGGCCATCTTCGGCGACATGACGGCGATGAACGGCGGAGTGCCGATGGCCTGCCACGCCTGAACCGGCCTAAATCACCTTCCGAGCAGCACTTCTCTTCCTTTCGGCGCTGAAATCTGCTTCTGTGCGGCAGCGGACTGCTCTGGGACACTGGACGACATACCGACTGGTCGGCATGATGAGGGGCGACACCGTCCGCCCGCCCTCACGCCAGGAGTGTGCCCGATGAGCAACGACCACCCCCCAGGACTCGACCTCGAGCGGCTCCGCGGCCATCTGGACCGCGAGCACCCCGGACTGGTGCGGGGACCGCTGAGCGCCGAGCTGATCGAGGGCGGCCGGTCGAACCTCACCTACCGGGTCACCGACGGCACCTCCCACTGGGTCGTCCGCCGGCCCCCGCTGGGACACGTGCTCGCCACCGCCCACGACATGCGCCGTGAGCACCGGGTGATCAGTGCCCTCCACAAGACCGCCGTGCCGGTCCCGGAGCCACTGCTGCTGTGCGAGGACGAGTCCGTCATCGGGGCGCCCTTCTACGTGATGTCGTTCGTGGACGGCACCCCGTACCGGAGCGCCGAGGAGCTCACCACGCTCGGGCCGGAGCGGACCCGCGGCGTGGTGCTCGGACTGACGGACACACTGGTGGAGCTGCACGCCGTCGACCCCGGGTCCGTCGGGCTTGGCGACTTCGGCCGGCCCGAGGGCTTCCTGGAGCGCCAGCTGCGCCGTTGGGGGAAGCAGCTCGACGCCTCCCGCAACCGGGAGCTGGCCGGTATCGACGAGCTGCACGCGGGCCTGGGCAAGACCCTTCCGCACTCCCCCGCGCCGACCGTCGTCCACGGCGACTACCGGCTGGACAACGTGCTGGTCGGCGCGGACGACCGGATCCAGGCCATCCTGGACTGGGAGATGTCCACGCTCGGCGACCCGCTGACCGACCTCGGCCTGCTGGTGATGTACAGCCAGCCGATCGATGTGCCCGACTCGCCGGTCAGCACGACGGCCGGCGCCGCCGGCCATCCGGAGCCCGCCGAGCTGATCGAGCGGTACGCGGCCGGTTCGGGCCGGGATGTATCCGATATCGCCTGGTACACCGCCTTCGCCTGGTTCAAGCTCGCGGTGATCCTCGAGGGCATCCACTACCGCTTCACGCTCGGCCAGACCGTCGGTGCGGGCTTCGACCGCATCGGCGCTCTCGTCCCCGTCTTCATCGAGAACGGCCTCACCACCCTTCAGGAGGGCTGAGCATCCATGGACTTCGCATTCGATGCCCGCACGGAGGACCTGCGGGCCAAGCTCCTCGCCTTCATGGACGAGCACGTCTACCCGGCCGAGAAGGTCGTCGAGAAACAGCGCGAACAGCTCTCCTCCCCATGGCTGACGCCTCCGATCGTGGAGGAGCTCAAGGCCGAGGCCCGCAAGCAGGGGCTGTGGAACCTCTTCCTGCCGGACTCCGAGTACGGGGCCGGGCTGACCAACGTCCAGTACGCGCCGCTCGCCGAGATCACCGGCCGCAGCCCGCAACTGGCCCCGACGGCCCTCAATTGCGCTGCGCCGGACACCGGCAACATGGAGGTGCTGGCCCAGTTCGGCAACGAGCAGCAGCGCAAGCAGTGGCTGGAGCCGCTGCTCGCCGGCGAAGTCCGCTCCGCGTTCGCGATGACCGAGCCCGAGGTCGCCTCCTCGGACGCCACCAACATCGAGACCCGGATCGAGCGGGACGGTGACGAGTACGTCATCAACGGCCGTAAGTGGTACATCTCCGGCGCGATGAACCCGGACTGCGCGATCTTCATCGTGATGGGCAAGACCGACCCGGACGGCGCCGACATCCGCCGCCAGCAGTCCATGGTCCTCGTCCCGCGTGACACCCCCGGCCTCGAGGTCCGCCGCGCCATGCGGGTCTACGGCTTCGAGGACCACTACCACGGCGGCCACGCCGAGGTCGTCTTCAACGACGTCCGCGTCCCGGTCAGCAACCTCATCGGCGAGGAGGGCGGCGGCTTCGCCATCGCCCAGGCGCGCCTCGGGCCCGGCCGGATCCACCACTGCATGCGGCTGATCGGCATGGCCGAGCGGGCGATCGAGCTGATGTGCCGGCGGGCCGTGGGCCGTACGGCCTTCGGCAAGCCGCTGGCCCAGCAGGGCGTCGTCCACGAGTGGATCGCCGATGCACGGGTCGCCGTCGAGCAGTTGCGGCTGCTGGTGCTGAAGACGGCCTGGCTGATGGACACCGTCGGCAACAAGGGCGCGCACACGGAGATCCAGGCCATCAAGATCGCGACGCCGCGGACGGTCGTGGACATTCTGGACCAGGCGGTGCAGTTGCACGGCGCGGGCGGCGTCAGCCAGGACTTCCCGCTCGCCGAGCTGTGGGCGGCGGCCCGTACGCTGCGGATCGCGGACGGGCCGGACGAGGTGCACCAGCGGTCGCTGGCGCGGCGTGAACTGAAGCAGCACGTCTAGCGTCAGCCAGGGTGTCCGGTAGCGAGGTGACCTGGTGCGGTCAGCTGCAAGGCGCCGGATCGGCCTCGTAGTGGCCTACTCGGTCGATCGGGCAACGCAGCAGATGGCCGTGCCAGGGCGGCGAGCGGGGCAAACCCTGGCTGACGTGGCACCAGCCCTCCGGGCCGGGCCCGATGTCCCCGTGCCACGGCGCGGGGGCTTTCCCGCCCGCCCCGATGTGGGGCGGGCGGGGAACCCCCCGGCGCGATGTGGGGCGGGCGGGGAAACCCCCGGCGCGAGCACCGGGCAATGAGCAGGCCCAGGCGCGGCCCGGCTTCGCGGCGCGACCGAGGTGCGAGGGCCCGGGGGCGGTCCGCCCGCCCCACATCGGGGCGGACGGACCCCGGCGCGAAGCGCCGGGGTCCGTAGCAGCCGACCGCTAAGGCCGCAGCGCTCGGAGCAGCAGATCCGCGAGATGGTCAGCGACCTGCTGCGGCGAAAGCGGCCCCTCCGGCCGGTACCAGTTCGACAGATGGTGCACGGACCCGAAGTGGTAGTCCACCACCAGGTCCGCAGGCGTCTCCTTGCTGAACACGCCCGCCTGCTGCCCCTCCTCGATCAGCGCCCGGAACCGCTCGTGATAGCGGCGCCGCTCCGCCCGCACCTGCTTGTACTTCTCCGGGCTGAGCTGGTGCATCGAGCGGAAGAAGATCGTGGCGTCGTCCAGGTGCTCGATGGTGGTGACGACCACGTCGGCGGCCGCGTCGCGCAGCCGCTGCTCCACGGGCGCGTCCGCACCCGCGAACGCGTCCAGCCGCTCCTGCTGGAGCCGCAGCAGCCGCCCGTACACCTCGTGCAGCAGATCGTCCTTCGAGCCGAAGTAGTGGTAGAGGGCGCCCTTGGTCACCCCGGCCGCCTCGACGATCTCCTGCACCGACGTCCGGTCGTAGCCACGCTCCGCGAACAGGCGGGTGGCGGCGGCCAGTAGCCGCTGCGGCACGGGTGTCCCGTCGCCCTCCGTCGTTCTGGCCATTGCCACCACCTGCCCCTCTGGTTCGTTCGCTCAGCGCCTCGTCGCCCAGCTGCCCGGCTCACACGCGGGTGCGCAGTTCCCGCCGCAGGATCTTCCCACTCGTCGTCTTCGGGAGCTCGGGCAGGACCTCCACCTCGCGCGGGTACTTGTACGCGGCGAGCCGTTCCTTGCAGTACACCACCAGCTCCTCCGGCGCGGCGGACTCCCCCGGACGCAGGCTCACGTACGCCTTCACCGTCTCGCCGCGGTAGCTGTCCGGTACGCCCACGACCGCCGCCTCGCGCACCGCGGGGTGGGTGTAGAGGACGTCCTCGACCTCCCGCGGCCACACCTTGAAGCCGGAGGCGTTGATCATGTCCTTCTTGCGGTCGACGACGTAGAGCCAGCCGTCAGGGTCCATGAAGCCGATGTCGCCGGTGCGCAGCTCGCCGTCCGGCATCGCGGCGGCGCTGTCCTCGGGGCGGCGCCAGTAGCCGGGGACGACCATGGGGCCGCTGACGAGGATCTCGCCCTGCTCGCCGAAGGGGACCTCCTTGCCCGCCTCGTCCACGATCCGTACGACCGTGTCCGGGCCTGGCACGCCGACGGCCAGGGTGCCGGAGCCCGGGTCGACCGGCGCTTCCTTCTCCGGCGGGACGCTGGCGCAGGGCGCGGTGCACTCCGTGAGCCCATAGCCGTTGCGGATGTACGGGCCGAACGCCGCGCGGAACTTCTCCACCAGCGCGGGCGGCACGGGCGCACCACCGGAGGCGATGATGCTGAAGGAGCTGAAGTGGTCGCGGCTGACCTCGGGGTGGGCGGCCAGGGCCATGTACGCGGTGGAGGGGCCGACGGTGTAAGCGGGCCGGTGCTCGGCGAAGGCGTCCAGGACGACGCCGGGCTCGAAGCGGTAGGCGAGGGCGAGGGTACCGGCGCCGGCGATCGATGCGGCCAGCTGACAGACCATGCCGGTGATGTGGAACAGCGGCGCGAGCGCGAAGATGCAGGAGCCCTCGGGCAGTCCGAGTCCGGTGTGCATCCGCTCGGCGTTGTAGGCGATGTTGCCATGGGTGTTCATGGCGCCCTTGGGCGCGCCGCTGGTCCCGGAGGTGTAGCTGATCAGCGCCACATCGTCGGAGGACAGCTCGCGGCCCATGGGGGCGGCGGCGCCCGTGCGGGCGACGGCCAGAAGGTCATCGGTGTCCTCGGGCCGCGGCAGGCGCGCGCCGCGCAGCACGCGCCGGTCGTCGCGGGACTGCAGGGCGAGATCGCAGGCCGTGAGGGCGATCCGTACGGGCGAGCGGGCGGCGGTCCCGCGCAGATAGTCCTCCCATGCATGGTCGGCGCAGACCAGCGCCGTGACCTCCGCGTCACCGAGGACATGGGCCACTTCGCGGTCCTTGTACATGGGGTTGACCGGCACCACCGTGCCGCCCGCCTTCCACGCACCGAGCAGCGCGAGGACGAACTGCGGGGTGTTCTGGAGCAGGATCGCCAGCCGGTCGCCGCGGGCGAAACCGCGCTCGGCGAGGTAGCCGGCGACGGCGTCGGAGAGCTCGTCGATCTCGCGGTAGGTCAGCCGGCCGTCGAAGTAGACGAGCGCGGGGTGGTCAGGGGCCCGGCGCACCGCGGCACGGAAGGCATGCAGCGGAGTCTCCGGCGGCTGGATCGGGGCCCGCTGGGCCTCGGTGAGCTGCGCGAGCCAGGGCTTGGCGGCGTAGATGGACGAGTTCATGCCCGGCTGCCCCCTTCCCACTTCTGCTGCAGGTGGTTCATGCCGGCCAGCCAGCGGTCCGGCTCGGACGCACGGTTGACGTAGAAGTCGGCCGTCTCGGGGTGCGGAAGGATCAGGAAGCGCCCCTCCGCCATCCCGGCGAAGAGGGCGTCGGCCACGTCCTCCGGCTCGATGGCGGTGGGTGCCAGCACCAGTTCGCCCGCGCTGCCCGCCGCGCGGAGCATGTCCGTACGGACGCCCTGCGGGCAGATGGCGTGCACATCGATACCGCGGTGCCGGTGGGTGAGCGACAGCCACTCGGCGAAGGCGAGCGCGCCGTGCTTGGTGACGCTGTACGGCGCCGCGCCGATCATGGTGAGCAATCCGGCCGCGGAGACGGTGGAGATGAACCGGCCGCTGCCGCGCTCCAGCCAGGCGGGCAGCAGCTCGCGCGCGGCCCGGACGTGGGCCATCACATTGACGTCCCAGGCGGTGGCCCACACCTGCTCGTCGGCCTCGGGGCCGCCGCCGGAGGCAACACCGGCGTTGGCACAGTAGATGTCGATGGCGCCGCCCAGCGCCTCAAGAGCCGCGGGGACGACACCGGAGGCGTCGCCGCCGAGCGCGGTGCCACCGATCTCCTCGGCTATGGCCTTCGCCCTGCTCTCGTCCAGGTCGTTGACGACCACCCGGGCGCCTTCGGCTGCGAACCTGCGCGCGAGCGCGGCGCCGATGCCGCCGCCCGCCCCGGTGACGACCACTGCCTGGTCCCGAAACCCACTCACGATCGGCCTCCCTCGACTCGACTGTCCCAGCGCTCCACGCCGGCTCCCCCCGCCCACCCGCTCAGGGCCGGGTGGGCGGGGACGCTGCGGACATCAACGGCTGGCGCCGCGGGCGAGCCGCAGGCGCGGAATCCTGCGGCAGACTAACCGGTCGGTATGTGCAAACGGAAGAGCGCGAGAGGCCGTCTGCCCGACTCGGACCAAGGCGACCGAGCACGGTTGTTCCCCCGTGGGCGGCAGCGCGCTAGCGTGCGTGGTCTACTCCACGCCTCGCCGGTCTCGGCCGCAGTGCTCCCGGCGCGAGTGAGCCGAAGGGCGCGCCGGTACCGAAAGACGGGGGCACCCCCTGGGGGCACCCCTGGGGACAGCCCTGGGGGCACCCCTGGGGGCACCCCCAGCGGTAGCTGGGGGAGGCAGCTGGGGGAGGCAGCAAGCGTCGGAGCGAGGAACGAGCGACAGGTAACCCGATCCCGGAGGTGCGTGCATGAGTCTGTCCCGAAGGAATCTGCTGGCAGCCACCGGAGCCGTCGCCGCGGCGACCAGTGCCCCACCGGCCCACGCGACCACGGACGCGGACCGGCCCAACCCGGGCCTGCGGCAGGTGCGTACGGGCTTCGCACGGCTCGCGGCCGACGGTTACGCGCTCCTGACCGGGCAGCGCGTCGGCGTCATCACCAACCCCACCGGGGTGACCGCGGACGTCCGGCACATCGTGGATGTGATGCACGCCGACGACCGGGTACGGCTGACCGCGGTCTTCGGCCCGGAACACGGCTTCCGGGGCACGGCACAGGCGGGCGGTTCCGAGGGGCGCTACGAGGACCCGGCGACCGGGCTGCCGGTCTTCGACACCTACCTCAAGAGCGGGCAGGAACTCGCCCGTATCTTCACCGACTCGGGAGTCGACACCCTCGTCTTTGACATCCAGGACGTGGGGGCGCGCTTCTACACCTACATCTGGACCCTGTACGACTGCATGGTGGCGGCGGTGTCGGCGGGCAAGCGCCTGGTGGTGCTGGACCGGCCCAACCCGGTGACCGGGCGCGGCGCGTACGGCCCGGTGCTCGACAAGGCGTACGCGACGTTCGTCGGCCGCGAGCCGATCGCGCAGGCGCACGGTATGACGGTCGGCGAGCTCGCGCTGCTGTTCAACGCGGAGTTCGTACCGAAGGCGACAGGCCGGTCCGTCGAGCTGGAGGTCGTGCGGATGGCGGGCTGGCGGCGCGGGCAGTTCTTCGACACCACCGGGCTGCCGTGGGTGCCCCCGAGCCCCAACATGCCAACCCCGGACACCGCGCTCGTCTACTCCGGCACCTGCCTGTTCGAGGGCACGAACCTCTCCGAAGGCCGGGGCACCACCCGGCCGTTCGAACTGCTGGGGGCGGACGGCATCGACCGCCGGTGGGCGGCGGCCGCGGGTGCGCTGGAGCTGCCGGGTGTGCGCTTCCGGGAGGCGTACTTCGCCCCCACCTTCTCCAAGTTCCAGGGCAAGACGATCGGCGGTGTCCAGCTGCACGTCCACGACCGGGAGTCCTACGACCCGGTGCGCACCGGCATCGCACTGCTCGTCACCGCGAAGGAGGTATGGAGCGGCTTCGCCTGGCGCTCCGACAACTGGATCGACAAGCTCACCGGCTCCTCCACGGTCCGGACGATGATCGATGCCGGGGCCGGGACGGACGAGGTGGTCGCGGCCTGGCAGGACGATCTGGCGGCATTCCGGCGCATCCGGGCGGAACATCTGCTCTATCGGGGGAATTGACAGGCAGTTCTCCCTGCGCGAGCTATGGCCGACTACCAAGCTGGTTGCGATGATATGCGCCACATCGAGCGGGCTCGGGGGTAGCCATGGCGGGAATCGGCGTGGAACCGTACTGGGAGTTGACCTTCGACGCGGACGGCGACGCCTCGCCGCGGCAGCGCGACCGGCTGGTCGAGCAGGCCGCGGAAGGCGTCACCGACCTGGTGGTGTTCGCACACGGCTGGAACAACGACCGGTCGATCGCCACCGACCTCTACAAACGCTTCTTCGCGCCGTTTCCGCGGCTGCTGGCCGGCGCCGACGGCACGAGCGTCGGCTACGTCGGGGTGCTGTGGCCGTCGATGCGGTTCACGGACGAGCCCATCCCCGACTTCCCGGCGGTGACGGGTGACATCGGCGCCACCGCCCTCCGCCCGGGCCTGGATGAGCCGACACGGAGCGCACTGGCCGGTGTCTTCCCCGGCCGCGGGGCGGTGATCGAGCGGATCGCGGAACTCCTGACGCAGCGCCAGGATTCACAGGCGGCGTTCGAGGAGTTCGCCCAGCTGGTCCGGCAGCTCGTCGCCGTAGAACCGCGGACCGCGGCAGCACGCTCCGAGGCCGGGGGCGAGGAGCACCTCGACCTTCCCCCGGCCATGCTGGCCGACGACCCGGTCGAGGTCTGCCGGCTGTTCACCATGACGCTGGAGGAATCCGGCGTGCCCTCGCAGGCCACGTTCCTCGGCGACGGGCTGCGCCGGCTGTGGGGCGGCGGGCAGGAAGTACTGCGCCAGGCCACCTACTACGCCATGAAGCGCCGGGCGGGCACGGTTGGCCAGGCGGGTCTCGGACCCGTACTGGGCCGCCTCGCTGTCGCCGCCCCCCGGCTCAGGATCCATCTGGTCGGGCACAGCTTCGGCGGGCGGCTGGTGTCCTTCGCACTACGGGGGCTGCCCGGCGGCGTGAACGCGGTGAAGTCCATGACGCTTCTCCAAGGCGCCTTCTCCCACTACGCATTCGCGGGCCGGCTGCCGCACGCGAGCAGCCGCGGTGGCGCGCTCGACGGAGCGCACCGCCGCGTGGACGGACCTGTCGTCTCCTGTTTCTCTCGCCATGACACGGCGCTGGGAGTCTGGTACCCCCTCGCCTCCCGTACGGCCGGTGACTCGGCCGGGCTGCTGGACCTCGGTGCCCGCTGGGGCGCCATCGGGTTCGACGGCATCAAGGCCGTGGACGGGGCGAAGCGGCTGTCCCTGGCCCAGGCGCTCGACGGCCCCTTCCCGCGCGGCGGATGCGTGAGCGTCGATGCGGCCGCGGTCGTACGGCGCGGCGGTCCTCCGACGGGGGCGCACAGCGACATCTGTCACGACGAGCTGGCCCGGATCGTCCTGGCCGCGGGCCGTATCGGCCGCTGAGCCACCGCTCCTGTTGCCGAGACCGGGTCGGCAACAGGGGCAGCATGGGTGTACTGGGCTCAGCGGTGCCTCGGGAACTCCACCACCTGCTGGTAGGTCGGCCGGTTCTGCCAGCTGATGAGGGGATGGGTGATCCCGCCCAACGCCCGGTGGGCGATCGTGTCGGAGCACCACTGGTCGCCCGCCTTGCAGACGTCGTCGCCGGGGTATACCTCGGTCGCCGGCTTCGCCACGGCCTGCTTCAGCGTGGCCAGCAGTGTGTCCCGGCACGCACCGGAATCGCCGTTGCCGCAGTACGCCTTCGCCAGCGGACCCTTCACCGGCCGGCCCAGCACCCTCCGCAGGTCCTTGTCGACGTAGGCCCACCAGCCGGACTGGAACGCCGAGCCCGCGTGCCCGCCCATAGGCCCGTGCCCGGCCGACGGCGACTCGTCGATGGACAGCCGGCCGCGCAGCGCGTCGAAGAGCTCACCGCCCAGCCCCGGCCGGAAGGCCGCCTCGACCAGCAGGGGCCACCAGGCATCCATGACCCGTACGGCGTCGGGATGGAGATAGGTGTGCGAGCCGGGTGCGGTCTCGCGGCGCTGCGAGCCCGCCGCCTGCCAGGACTCCAGCTGCTGAACCGCCGTGGCCAGCCGCGGATCGGTGACGGGCTTGCTGCGCAGCACCTTCAGCAGCTCGGGCAGCACATCCTCGCCCCGCAGGTCGGTGACGGCCGCCTCGGCCATGGCGCGGGTGAGCGAGGCGCGTGTCACCCCGCCTCGCTCAGCGAGAGCGGACACCCGGTCGTCGAGCAGATCGCCGCGGTGCACCGAGCCGTTGCCGAAGCCGGCCGAGCTGTAGGCCTTCGCCTGCTTGTTGTTCCAGGAGATGTAGTAGTCCTGGTCGACCGACTGGGGGTGCTGCTCGGGCGGAGTGTACGCGGCGGTGTTCGCCTGTGGGTCGAAGTCTCGCCATTCATAGGCCTCCCGAGCCCACACCGGCAGCGCGGGGTCCACGCTTGCCGCCCGCACCGGGTTCAGGCCGCTGTTGTAGTACGCGGTCTGGCGGGAGTCGGCGTAGAACCAGTTGAAGGTGTAGCCGATGTGCTGGACGGCGTGCTGGAAGGACGCCGCGTCGTGGACGTACCCGGGGTCGTTGAGCATCTGGAAGCCGATGATCGGGTCGGCCTCGTGCCGGTAGGTGGAACGCAGCGCGGTGTACGCGACGGGCTTGCCGTCCACCGTCGCCCGGTGGGTCACCGTGCCGTACGCCGTGCGGTACACCTGCAGCCTGTACGAGCCCGCGGCCGTGGAGTCCGCGAGGGACGGCTTCCAGGCGTTGCGGCGCTCCAGCTTCTCCATCGGTACGCAGCTGCCGCGGTAGCGGTAGTGGGTGGCGTCCTTGCCGGGGGCGGAGCCGTCCGGGGAGCAGAGCTCGACCGCGTAGGTGTCGGTGATGTCCTGGCCTGCGGAGGTGGCGCTCCAGGAGTAGTCCTGTCCACGGCCCAGCTGGACGTACATGCTGATGCCCGCGAACGAGGCGCCACGGGCGCTGATGCCCGGCCCCTGCAACTCCTGGAGCATCAGCAGCTGGGGGGCGAAGTAGCCGGTCTGTGGGCCGAAGACGGCGACAGGGTGGCCGCCGGCCGTGTGCCGTCCGGAGACCAGCAGGGCGTTGGACATGCCGTGCCGTTTGCGCAGCAGGTCCCTGGGCAGCACCCCGTCGTCGTACATCCCCTGCAGGGGCTTGAGCCTCTTCGGCGCCTGCACCCGGTCCTTGGCGCCGGTCCTGGCGCCGCCCTCACGGTCGAACACCAGCGGTTCGGCGGTGACGGATCCCGGGTCGGGCATGGCCGTGCCCTTGGCGTGCCGCGGCTTGCCGGCGTACGGGAAGCGTTGCCCGTCGTGAACGGTCAGCACGGCCTCGGGGTCGTTGCGCTGCCGGAACGACTCCCACACCCTGGTGCCCTCCGCCAGGCCGTACCTCTTCTGGGCGGCCAGGAGGGACAGCGCGGACTCCACCTCTCCTCCCCCGCCGCTGCCGAACAGCCCGCCGACGACGGAGGCGAGGGCGATCAGGTCGGTGAGCTGGAAGGGCTCGATCTCGCCGGCGTTGGTGATGGGGTCGATATGGCCGGTCAGGACGTACTCGCCCGGGAAGTACCGGCCGTTCTTGGCCTTCTCCCGGTAGGCGTTGATGCCGTCGACGTACGCCGTGGCGTCGGCCAGCGCCTGCTTGCCGCGCTCACCGCCGGTCGCCGGGATCCGGTCGATCTGCGCCTGGAGGTCCTGCTCGGTGTACGGGGCCTGGCGGAAGAAGTCCTGCTCCAGGCCCTGATTGGCCGGTGCGCCGCCCGCCAAGGGGGTCAGCTGCCCGCGGCCGGCGTGCCGGAAGAGGTCCATCAGCCACAGCCGGTCCTGGGCGGCCGCGTACCCGGCCCCGAACTCGGTTCCGTAGCGCGTCGTCCCCTTGATGTGGGGCACCCCGGTCTTCTTGTCCCGCGTGATCGTCACATCGCCGCGGGGCTGGGTCACCGAAGCGGCCTGGTCCCCCGGCACGCCGAAGGAGGCGTCGTTGAAGAACGCGGTCAGTGTGTCATCGGTGAGGGACGGGTAGCCGCCCGCCAGGTCGCCGTACGGGCCGAGCTGGTCCGAACTGTGGGCGGGCCGGGTGCCGAGGATGCGGTGCGCGAGGATCTCGACGAGCGTCGCGTTGCCGGCTGAGCCCGGCGGCAGGATGTCGGCGCACTGCCCGGCGCAGTAGTCGGCGTCGGGTGGTGTGGGATCCGCCGACGCCTGCGGCAGGGGTGCGAGCAGCCCCGCTGCCAGCGTGACCAGCGCGGTGGCGACCAGTGATGTGCGGGTACGTATGGGTCCGCGGACGGTGTGACGTACGAGGCGCCGTCGCATGCGTACTCCTCCCGTTAGAGGTCGCCGGACGTTACCGGCGGTACCTCACAACTGGAAGATGAGTGCACGTCAACTTCTGTAAATGCCCGGAAATTTGTGGCCTCCCGAATCGAATGGATCCCCCTGCCCGCGCCGTACGTCAATTTGTCAAAGCCGAAGTACCCCCCACGGAGGTGGAAGGAATGGCCGGCTTCAGAAGTCTCGCCGAACACGTGCGTGACCCTCGGATCCCTCTCGATCAGCGGCGCACCGCCCTGCGCAAGTGCGTGGAGAAGTTCGCCCCGTACGGGCATCGGGCGACCTGGCACCACCTGTGCACCCGGGCCGGGGTCGGGACGGAGGACCGGCAGCCGGACCCGGCGCGGCTCGCGGGCGCGCTGGCGGAGTTGGAGGAGGCCCGGCGGCTCTGGCTTGCGTACGACCGGCAGTTCGCCGCCCGCCGCAAGCTGGAGAAGCGGGCGGGCATACGGCGGCCCACCGCCCTCGACGACTGGCACCGGCGCACCTGGGGCGGCTGCGGCATCGCCTGGTGCGACGACCCCTTCCAGCACCCGGCCGCTCCGCTGGCCGATGTGGTGCGCCGGCTGATCACCGCGCTGGAGTCGCGGCCGGGGCGCACCTGCCCGGTCTGCGCGGACGACCGCATCGTGTGGCGCCACGGCCTGGCCCGCGACCCCGCGGCCGGGCCCGTCTGCACGGGCTGCGGGATAGCCGTCCCGGAGCCGGCACTGACGCCGCAGGCCCTTGGCGCGGCCAGGCGGCGCTGCGAGCCGGCGCTGTTGTCGGCCTCCTGAGGCGGGGCGACATCGAGGCTCGGTTCGCCTCCGCGCTCCCCCTGGGGGTACTCGACCAACGCAGGGAGGTGCCCCCACTGCCTTTCGACCTGGGGGCACTCCCCCAGCTACCGCTGGGGGTGCGCCCACCCAGGCGAAGCTCTGGGGGAGAAGCTCTGGGGGAGCGCCCTCCGGGCCACTCGCAACCGCGGCCGGCGGGCAGCAGGGTCCGTACCTGCTGCCCGCCGGCCGCCCGAGCGGCCGGATTTCCTCGGCCCGGACCGTCGGGGACTGTTTCGCTACCCACCAGTAGTGCGAGGATTCGAGCCATCAGCCGAGAGGATGGACGGGCAATGGCCGAGCTGCACGATCTGACAGCCCTGGAGCAGGCGGAAGCGATCCGGCAGGGCACGGTCTCACCGGTGGAACTGACCGAGCACTACCTCCAGCGCATCGACCAACTGGACGCGACGCTGGGTGCGTTCATCACCACGACGCCCGAAGCCGCCCGCAAGCAGGCCGCGGAGGCCGAGAGCGAGGCGGTGGCGGCACGCGGCGAGGGCCGGCGGCTCTCCCCGCTGCACGGTGTGCCGGTGCCGGTGAAGGACCTCAACCTGGTGGCCGGCGTCCGCTGCACCTTTGGCTCCCTGGCTTTCGCGGATCACATTCCGGCCGTCGACGATCACGTCTACACCCGGCTCCGGGAGGCGGGGACGATCCTGCTGGGCAAGACCAACACCCCTGAGCTGGGCCTGCCCTGCTACACCGAGAACCGCATCGCGCCCCCGGCCCGCACCCCTTGGGACCTCGACCGCTCCGCGGGCGGATCGAGCGGCGGGGCGGCAGCGGCGGTGGCCGGCGGGCTCGCGCCCATCGCGCACGGCAGCGATGGCGGCGGCTCGATCCGGATCCCGGCGTCGGTGTGCGGGCTGTTCGGCATCAAGCCGAGCCGGGGCCGGGTGAGCGGGGGCCCCGCCCTGCACGACGTCAGCGGACTGAGTACCTCCGGGCCCCTCGCCCGTACGGTCGCCGACGCGGCTGTGCTGCTCGACATCCTCGCCGGGCCCATGCCGGGCGACGCGTACGGCGCGCCGTCGCTGCCCGACGGCGAGTCCTTCCTCGACCATGCCCGGCGGCGCCCTGCGGACCGGCTGCGGGTGGTCTCGCTGCTCACGCCGCCCGTGCCGGGCGTGGAGGTGCACCCGGACTGCCGGGCCGCGGCGGACGGCGCGGCGGCGCTGTTGCGCGAACTCGGGCACCACGTGGACGAGCTGGAACTCCCAGCGGACGACGGGGTGCGCTCCGCCTTCTCGACCGTCTGGGATGTGATGGCGCTGGCCCGCCCGCTGCCGCCCGGTACGGATCCGCTGCTGCAACCGCTCACCCGCCATCTGCGCGAGCGCGGCGCCCGGGTGTCGGGCCAGGCGTTCGCCGAGGCGCTGTACGCGTTCCGGGGGCTGGGCCAGCTGGTCGCGGACGCGCTGCTGACGCCCGGGACGGGCTACGACGTGATCCTCACGCCGACGCTGGCGCAGCCGCCCGCCCCGGTCGGGGGCCTGCGCGATGACGCCGACCCGGAGGCCGAGTTCGCGGGGATGGCCGCCTTCACCCCGTACACGCCGCTGTACAACGCCACCGGGCAGCCGGCCGTAAGCCTCCCGCTGCACTGGACGGACGAGGGGCTGCCGATCGGGGTGATGCTGGGCGGCCGGTACGGCGCGGAGGCCACACTCATCCAGCTCTCGGCGGAGCTGGAGGAGGCCCGGCCGTGGGCGCACCGGCGGCCCCCGGTGTGGTGACAGCCGTCGGCCGTCCGCGGCTCAGCGCTTGCGGTCCACCAGCAGCGCCGACCCGCTGCGCTGCTCGCCGAACCGGTCGTCGGGGTTGGAGAGCACGCAGGTGTCGAGCGAGAGGCAGCCGCAGCCGGTGCAGTCGGTGAGATGGTCGCGCAGCCGGCCCAGCTGCTGGATCCGCTGGTCCAGCTCCGAGCGCCACCGCTCGGAGAGCCGGGCCCAGTCCTCGCGGGTGGGGGTGCGCTCGTCGGGCAGTCCGGCGAGCGCCTCCCGGATCGTGGCGAGCGGGATGCCGACGCGCTGCGCGGCGCGGATGAAGGCGACACGGCGCAGCGCGTCCCGGCTGTAGCGGCGCTGATTGCCGGCCGTACGGCGGCTGCTGATCAGCCCCTTGGACTCGTAGAAATGCAGGGCGGAGACTGCCGCGCCACTGCGTGCGGACAGCCGGCCGACGGTGAGCTCATGGACACCGGTGGGAATCCGAGGCACGGGTCACCACCCTACGTCGGCACGTTTCGCTCATGGCGTTGACAGTGGCCCACCCACGCAGCATGCTAAGCAGTCGCTTAGAAGCTCGCATCAGTGGAGGTAGGGACATGGCGGAACCCCGGGTCTTCGCATCGCTCGATGAGCTGCGGTCCGCGGTCGGTACGCAGCTGGGCACCAGCGACTGGCTGGAGGTCGACCAGAAGCGGATCGATCTGTTCGCGGACGCCACCGGCGACCACCAGTGGATCCACGTGGACCCGGAGAAGGCCGCGGCCGGTCCCTTCGGCACAACGATCGCGCACGGCTACCTCACCCTGTCGCTGCTGCCGGCCTTCCTCCCGCAGCTGCTGCGGGTGGAGGGAGTGAAGATGGGCATCAACTACGGCCTGGACAAGGTGCGTTTCCCCGCCCCGGTGCCGGTGGGGTCCCGCCTTCGCGCCACGGCGACGATCTCCGATGTGACGGAGGTTCCGGGCGGCGCCCAGCTGGCGATGACGGTGACGATCGAACGCGAGGGCGGCGACAAGCCGGTGTGCGTGGCGCAGAGCCTGAGCCGCTTCTACGTCTAGGCCTGCGGCCCGCGAGACGGCGGTCCGCGAGGGCCGCCGGCCCCGCGGGAGCGGGACAGCGCCGCGTCGGGCCGGGGCCGGGGCCTCCGGGAGTGGGGTTCCCCATGCCGAAGGCCAGGGGCGGTTCCTGGACTGCGCATTCTCGGGCCTGGCGGCCCTGAAACCGCTTTTACGTCCAGGAACCCCCTCCCTCCGACCCCGGCCCCTTATCTGCGTCGCCGACCTCCCGGCCCAGTGCGTGGCGCAGAGCCTCTCCGTCATTCCTCGCTGCCGCCCTGAACCAGTGGCGCCCAGCTCTCTACCGGGGCGCCCCGACCATGCGCAGAACGAGGTCCGCGTACAACTCGCCGACCTCGTCCGGCGTACGGCGGCCCTGGATGTTGAACCAGCGGGCGACGTCGAGGCACAGCGACAGAACCGCCAGCGTCGTGCCGGACACGTCCGGAACGTCGAAGTCCCCCGCGTCGACACCGTCCTGGATGATCGAGCGCATCGCGCCGTCGACGGCACGGCGCAGGCCGAGGATCTCCGCGTAGTGGTCCTCGGCGAGCGCGCCGAGCTCGTACTGGACGACCCGGGCGGTGGTGTGGTGCTCGGCGTGCCAGCGGACGAAGTCCCGTACGGCCTTGGCGAGCCGTTCGGCGGGGCTGCCGGGGCCGGCCGCCGCGCCCTCCAGGATCTGCAGCGCCAGCCGGTGCCCGACGCTGCTGATCTGGTAGAGCAGTTCTTCCTTGGTCTTGTAGTGGATGTACAGGGCGGCCGGACTCATGCCCGCGCGGCCGGCGATGTCGCGCGTGGTCGTTGCGTGGTAGCCGCGCTCCGCGAAGGCATGGACGGCAGCGGTCACCAGCCGCCTGGCCGCGTCCGGGGAGACATCGGCCCAGACCTCGGTCTGCTGCTCCTCGGTGTCCATCGCAAGCACGCCCCGTTTCCTCGGCCCGTCGAGCCCTCCAGTGACAGGACGAACACCATACCCCCGAGGCTGAGCAGTCGCTTAGAGGAGGCCGCCGTCAGAACGCCGAGACACCGGTCAGCGCCCGTCCGATCAGCAGCTTCTGGATCTGGCTGGTGCCCTCGTACAGGGTCATCACACGGGCGTCCCGCAGCAGCTTCCCGGCAGGGTACTCATCGATGTAGCCGTAGCCCCCGAACACCTGGAGGGCGTTGTTCGCGCAGCGAACGGCGGCCTCGCTCGCGTACAGCTTGGCCACCGACGACTCGGTGGCGAACGGCAGCCCGCGGTCGATGTGGTCGGCGACCTGCCACGTCAGCAGCCGCGCCGCGGCCACGTCCACCGCGGTGTCGGCGATCAGCTCCTGCACCAGCTGGTGGCCGGCGATCGGCATGCCGAACTGCTCGCGCTCACCCGCGTACCGCACGGCCGCGTCGAGGCACGCCTGGGCGATGCCGACACAGCCGGCCGCGACCGACATCCGGCCCTTGGCGAGCGCCGACATGGCGACGGAGAAGCCCTTCCCCTCCGGTCCGACCATGGCCGAGCCGGGGATGCGGACGCCGTCCAGGACGAGTTCGGCGGTGGCCTGCCCACGCAGCCCGAGCTTGCCGTGGATCTCGCGCCGGGTGAGCCCGGGGGCATCAGCGGGGACGAGGAATGCGCTGATGCCCCGGTGGCCGCTCTCCTCGCCGGTGCGCGCGAAGAGCAGGACGACATCGGCCCAGGTGCCATTGGTGATGAACATCTTCTGGCCGGTGATCAGCCAGTCGCCGCCGTCGCGCACCGCCCGAGTGGTCAGGCTCGCGGCGTCCGATCCCGTACCGGGCTCCGTGAGGCCGAAGCAGCCGATCGCCTCGCCCGAGGCCAGCCGCGGCAGCCAGTCCCGCTTCTGCTCCTCGCTCCCCCACGCGGCTACCGACTTGGCGACCAGGCCGAGCGAGACCGACAGGATGCCGCGCACCGACGAATCGCCGCGCCCCAGCTCCTCGGTGACCAGGACGTACGCGAGGTGGTCACCGCCCGAGCCGCCGTACTCCTCGGGGAGGGTGAGCCCGAGGAACCCCAGCTCTCCGAGCTGCTTGACGATGCCGCGGTCGACGCTCTCCGCCCGGTCCCAGGCGGCGACGTGCGGAGTGATCTCGCGGTCGACGAAGTCCCGGGCCAGCCGTCGGACGGCGGCCTGCTCCTCGGAGAGCTCAAGGTTCACGGCTCGGCACCTCTCCTTAATTAGCAGCGCTAGTTTAAGTTGGCCTCTACTATGTGCCGCATGGCACGCCCCCGCAAGCCCCTGCTCAGCCGCGAGCGCATCGTCGCGACGGCGCTCACGCTGGTGGACGCGGAGGGACTGCAGGCGGTCTCGACGCGACGGCTTGCTGCTGAGCTCGGAGTCAGCGGCCCGTCGCTGTACAACCACTTCACGACCAAGGACGAGCTCCTGGACGCCGTCGCGGACATGGTCGTCGCCCAGGTCGATCTGTCGATGTTCGACAGGGTTACGGACTGGCGCACGGCGCTGCTGGAGTGGGGCCGCTCGTATCGGGCGGCGCTCGCCGCGCACCCCAACATCGTCCCCTTCCTCGCACAGGGCCCCGGGCGCCGCCCGGCCGGCCTGCGGATGGCCGACGCGGTCTTCGGCGGGATGGTCCGGGCGGGCTGGCCGCCCGCCCAGGCGACCCGTATCGGTGCACTGATGCGGTACTTCGTCGCCGGCTCGGCCCTCGGCTCGTTCGCCCGCGGCTTCGTCGACGACGCGACGGCCTACGACCCGGCCGATTACCCGCACCTCGGGCAGGCGCATCTGCTGGCGGAGCATCAGCAGCAGGTGGACGAAGGGGCCTTCGAAACCGGCCTGCGGGCGCTGGTGGACGGACTGGCGCTGCAGTACGAGCAGATGGCTGACGCCACGATCGGCTCCGCCGGCGGAAGGTGACGACCCCGCGGCACCACCGCACGTATATCGGCGTCGAGGGGAGTGAAGCTCCCAAATGCTCGGCCGCGTCCAGGGGTTGGTCGAGCCTGGGATAACTCTTCCCCGGAAGGCGATCCATTTCCCGGCCCCCGCCAAGACGCAACCGGAGGCCCCGGGCCCGGCCCGACACCGCGGCGCGCAGCGCACGGCGCGCGGCCCGGCCCGACACGGCGGCGCGCGGCCCGGCCCGACACGGCGGCGCGCAGCGCACGGCGGCGCCCAGCGCACGGCGCGCCGCCCAGCCGCTACGGAAAGACCACCAGCGCCCGCCCACCCCGCCCCGCGAGCATCGCCTCAAACGCACCCGGAATGCCGTCGAGCCCAATGCGCTCGGTGACCATGGCGCTCAAATCAAGCCGCCCCGCGCGCACATGCTCAGCCAGCACCGGCAGATCCTGCGCCGGGTCGCAGTTGCCGTACACGCAGCCGGAGAGTGTGCGGCCGAAGTGGAAGATCTCCAGCGCGGAGAAGGACACCTGCTGCTCCTTGCCGCCGATGCCGACGACCGTCGTACGGCCGCCACGCCGGGTGCTGTCCCAGGCGGTACGGATCGTCTGGGCGCGGCCGACGCATTCCACGGCCACGTCGGCACCGTGTCCGCCGGTGAGCTTGCGGATTCGCTTGGCGGTGTCATCGGCAGCGGTCAGGTACTCCGTGGCGCCCGCCTTGCGGGCCAACTCCTCCTTCTCCGGGGAGACGTCCACGGCCACGACCGTCTCGGCACCCGCGATACGAGCCGCCTGGATGGTGGCCAGTCCTACGCCACCGACGCCGAAGACCGCGACCGACTCGCCGCGTCGTACCTTCGCCGAGTTATGGACCGCGCCGTAGCCGGTGAGCACCGCACAGCCGAGGAGAGCCGCGTCGGTGAGCGGAACCCCGTCCGGGAGGGGCAGCACGGCGTGCTCCGAGACGACGGTCTCCTCGGCGAAGGCGGCGGTGCCGAGGCCCGGGTACAGCTCCCGCGTGCCGGCGGCGGTACGGGCGTACGGCGCGCCGGCACCGGCGAGGGCATTGGCGCACAGCCAGGGCTCGTCGAGCCCGCAGTAGTGGCAGCTGCCGCAGGACGGCGCCCAGTTGAGGACGACGGGGTCGCCGGGCGCGACGGTGCTGACGTCGTCGCCTACGGCGGTGACGGTGCCCGCGCCCTCATGCCCGAGGACGGCCGGGACCGGCTGGCGCAGCGTCCCGTTGGACAGGGAGAGGTCGGAGTGGCACACCCCGGCTGCGGCGATCCGGACCCGGACCTGCCCGGGTCCGGGGGCGGGCAGGTCGATGTCGGTGAGCTCCAGCGGAGCTCCGACAGCGGACAAGACGGCGGCACGAACCACGGTTTTCTCCTTGGAGCGGAGGGCACTTGGGGGCCGGGGCGCGGCGCGCCCGCGTTTTTGCGCACACCCGCCGCTTTCAGCGCGGGCACGCTTCGGGTCGGGGCCCGGGGCCTCCGGGCCCCTTACGTCTCGCCGGCCACGCCTTCGTGTCCCGTCAGCGGCGCTGCGCGGATTTCAGGACGCGTAGGTGGGCAGAGGCGCGCCACGGGCACCGGCACCGCATCGTCCGACCGGCAGCGCCGCGGCAGGAGCGAAGTTTTTTCAGAACTGCAGCGACTTCGTCTGGAGGTACTCGGTCAGGCCGTGGGGTCCCAGCTCGCGGCCCACGCCCGACTGCTTGTACCCGCCGAACGGCGCAAGCGGATTGAAACGTCCGCCGTTGATGTCGACCTGCCCCGTCTCGAGGCGGCGGGCGAAGGCCACCGCCTCGTCCTCGTCGGCCGACCAGACCGCACCCGCGAGTCCGTAAACCGTGCCGTTGGCGATACGCAGGGCGTCCTCTTCGTCCTCGTACCTGAGGATGGCGATCACCGGGCCGAAGATCTCCTCCTGAGCGATCGTCATCTCCGGGGTGACATCGGCGAAGACCGTGGAACGGATGTAGTAGCCCTTCTCGCGGCCCTCGGGGGCATCCGGGCCGCCCGCGACAAGGCGGGCGCCCTCGGCGATGCCCCGCTCGATGTAGTCGCGGACGCGGTCGCGCTGCTTGGCGTTGACGACCGGGCCGAGGCGGCTGGCGGGATCGTTCGGGTCGCCGGGGACGTACTTGGCGGCGGCGGCCGCGGCGAGTTCCACGGCCTCGTCGTAGCGGGCGGCGTCCACCAGCATCCGGGTCCAGGCGCTGCACGTCTGACCGGAGTTGGCGAAGACGTTGGCGACGCCGACCTTGACCGCGCGGGCCAGATCCGCGCTCGGCAGGATGACGTTGGCGGACTTGCCGCCGAGTTCCAGGGCGACGCGCTTGACGGCGGCACTGGCGATGGCGCCGATCCGCTTGCCGACGGCCGTGGATCCGGTGAAGGAGACCAGATCGACCTCGGGGTGCTCGGCGAGCGCCTGGCCGGCCACCGGACCAAGGCCGGTGACGAGGTTGAACACCCCGGCCGGGAGGCCGGCTTCGTGGATCGCCTCCGCGAACAGCTGAGCGACCAGCGGGGTGTCCTCGGCCGGCTTCAGCACGATCGTGCAGCCCGCGGCGAGAGCCGGGGCGACCTTGGCAACGACCTGGTGCAGCGGGTAGTTCCAGGGGGTGATGGCGCCGACGACGCCCACGGGCTCGTGCAGCACGGTGGAGTTGCCGATCCGCTCCTCGAAGCGGTACGAGCCGGCGAGCTCGGCGTACGAGGCGGCGACGGCGATCGGCAGGTCGGCGTGCACCGCCTGGGCGAAGCCGAGCGGCGCACCGAGTTCGGCGGTCACGGTCTCGGCGATCTCGTCCCGCCGGGCGGCCAGGGCGTCGCGCAGCGCGGCGATCCGGGCGGCCCGCTCGGCGGGCAGGGTGGCGGCCCAGCCGGGGAAGGCGGCGCGAGCGGCGCATACGGCGGCGTCGATGTCCTCCGCGGTGCCGGCCGGTACGACACCCATGACCTGTTCGTCCGCCGGATTCACGACCTCGATGGACTCGGGGCCTGCGGACGGCCGCCAGTCGCCGTCGATGTACATCCCGTCGTGGGCCTTCATGTGCGTCCTCTCGCTGCCCGTCGGATGCGCTGTGCAGGCACCTAAACTAGCGACGGTAGTTTTCGTGCGCCAGAAGGTCCTGTGTGTGCCGCGGCACACGTTGCGCCTTACCCGGCGGGGGCCACCTGAACCGGGAAACCGTTGAGGACCGCCGTGCCGGACAGCGGGTCGAGGCGGCTGCCGTCGAGCAGCTGGTTCACATTCGCCCCGGCGTCGGCCGCCGCGACCGTCAGCCGGGTGCCGGGCCGGTCGTGTCCCCAGCCGTGCGGCAGGCTGACAACCCCGGTCCGTACCAGGTCGGTTACCTCCACCGGCACCGTCAGCTCCCCGCCGTCTCCCTTCACCAGCGCCGCCCCGCCGTCCGCCAGCCCGAGCCGGGCCGCGTCCTCGGGGTGCACCTGGAGAGTGCAGCGGTTGCTGCCGCCGGTGAGCGCGGGCACGTTGTGCATCCAGCTGTTGTTGGAGCGCAGATGCCGGCGGCCGACGAGCACCAGCCCCGCGGGGCGCTCCCCCAGCGCCCGCCGCAGCCGCGGCAGGTCGGCGGCGATCGGCTCGGGCCACAGTTCGACCTTGCCGCTGCGTGTCTTCAGCACCTGGGGGATGCGCGGGGTGAGCGGGCCGAGGTCGATGCCGTGCGGCTGGGCGAGCAGCCGCTCCAGGTTCAGGCCGCCCTCTCGTGCCCCGAAGCCGTCACCGTACGGGCCGAGCCGCAGCATCATGTCGAGCCGTCGCTCAACGCCGGTCGTCCCTGTCAGCGCGGCCGCCAGCTCCTGCGGATCCCGGCCGTGCACGCTCGAATGCGGGTCGGCCACGGCCTTGGCGAGGCTGCCCGCGATGACCTGGTCGTCGACGGCAGTCGCTGGGGTCCCCCCTGCCGAAGGCAAGGGGAGCATGCCCGCGACGCACAGCACGAGCCGCGCCAGGATCTGGCTCTCGTCGGGCCGGCCCTCCGAGAGGGGCACGGCAGCCCGGCTGTAGCGCACCTGGTTGCGTACGGCCAAGGCGTTGAAGGCGAAGTCGTGGTGCGGGCTCTGCGAGGGCCGGGGCGGGGGCAGCACCACGTGCGCGTGCCGCGAGGTCTCGTTGAGATAAGGGTCCACGCTGACCATGAAGTCCAGGCCGGCCAGGGCCCGGTCGAGCCGGTCGCCGTCGGGCGCGGAGAGTACGGGGTTGGCGCCGATGACGATGGCCGCCCGCACTCGGCCGTCTCCCGGCGTGTCGATCTCCTCGGCGAGCGCGGCCAGCGGCAACTCGCCCTTCGCCTCCGGGTGTCCGCTGACCCGGCTGCGCCAGCGGCCGAGGGCGAAGCCCTTGCCAGGGCCGGCCGGGCGCGGCGCGCGGTCCGTGGCCGCGAGCGGGAACATCGCGCCGCCGGGCCGGTCGAGGTTCCCGGTGAGCGTGTTGAGCACATCGACAAGCCAGTTGGCCAGGGTGCCGAACTCGACGGTGGAGCTGCCGACCCGGCCGTAGACGGCAGCGGTGGGGGCCGCGGCCAGCTCCCGGGCGATGGCCCTGATCTCCTCCGCGGACACATCGCACGCCTCCGCCACCGCCTCCGGTGTGAAGCCGGCGACGGCGGCCCGCACGTCCGCCACACCGGTCACGTGCTCCTCGAGCGCACCGAGGGCGATGAGGTCCTCGGCGAAGAGCACCTGGGCGAGGGCGGCCAGCAGCAGGGCGTCCGTGCCGGGGCGTATGGCCACATGCCGGTCGGCGAGTTTCGCCGTACGGGTACGGCGCGGGTCGATGACGGTGAGCGTGCCGCCGCGGCGGCGCATGGCCTTGAGCCGGCCGGGGAAGTCGGGCGCGGTGCACAGGCTGCCGTTGGAGTCCAGCGGGTTGGCGCCGATGAGCAGCAGATGGTCGGTACGGTCCAGGTCCGGGACCGGGATGGCGAGCGGGTCGCCGAACAGCAGGCCGCTGGAGACGTGCTTGGGCATCTGATCGACGGTGCTGGCCGTGTAGAGGTTGCGGGTGCGCAGCATGCCGAGCAGCACGGGCGGATAGAGCGCTCCGGCGACCGTATGGACGTTGGGGTTGCCGAGGACGACCGCGACGGAGTCCGGGCCGTGCTCCTCGATCAGCGGCCGCAGCCGGGCGGCGACGGCGTCGAACGCCTCGTCCCAGGTCGCCTCGCGCAGCTCTCCGTCGCGCCGCACGAGCGGTCCGGTGAGCCGGTCGGGGTCGCCGTCGAGTTCCCCGAAGGCCGCGCCCTTGGGGCAGATGAAGCCGGAGCTGAACACATCGTCGCGGTCGCCGCGCACGCCCGTGACCCGGTCCCCCTCCACGGTGAGGACGAGACCGCAGGTGGCCTCACACAGCGGGCAGATACGCAGGGCGGTACGGCTCATCGGTCTCTCCCTGGGTGCCGGGCGGGGACATGCGGCGGTCACCCCGCCGCCGACAACGTCCCCCTGACCATACCGACCGGTACGCACGTACGGCAGTCCCTGTCCACACTCAGTCGAGAATGCGGGCCAGATAGGCGCGCAGCAGCTCCTTGGTCTCGGCGATGATCGCCGGATCGCCGGACGGGACGGTACGGAAGGCGAGCTGGAGGAGCGCATCGGCGGCCTCGACCCCGATAAGGAACGCGCGCTGCAGCTCCTCGTCCGGCTCCCGGCCAAGCCGTTCGGCGACGAGGAAGCACAGCCCCCGGGCCACCTCCGGGGTGGCACGTTCGGATGCCTCGGCAGCGGTGGAGGGCACGCTGAAGTCGAGGAGCGCAAAGCCCGGTACGCCCCGCTTCATGGCGATGTACACATCCACGACGACGTCGAGGGCGCACCGCCACTCCAGCGGCTGGGCGGCATCGAGCCCCTGGGTCACCCGGGCGAGATGGCGCTCGAGATTGCGGTGCGCGAGCGCGTCCGCCATGGCGCGCTTGTTGCCGAAGAAGCGGTAGACCGAGCCGATGGGCACGCCTGCGCGAGCGGCCACCATCCGGGTGCTGAGGTCCTCGTAACCTGTCTCGCCCAGAACCTCCGCACAGGCGTCGAGGATCCGGGCGAGCCGGTCGGCGCTTCGCTGCTGGATGGGGGCCCGGCGCAGGGGCGGACGCATCGGTTGCCGATCACTGGACATATGCACGGCCCCATCATGCCTTCCGAGGTCATTGACGCACCCTCCAGCTCATTCCTATGGTCTTGCATAGAAATCATTGAACGGCGGGAGCACGCGATGAGCGGTACGGGGAACGAGCAGACGAAGAAGACGGCCGAAGGGTTGGCGTACTCCCCCGGTTTCGGGAACCAGCACAGCTCGGAAGCCGTCCCCGGCGCCCTGCCCATCGGACGTAACTCGCCGCAGCGCGCACCGCTCGGGCTCTACGCGGAGCAGCTCAGCGGCAGCGCGTTCACCGAGCCCCGGCACCACAACCGCCGCTCGTGGCTCTACCGCATCCGCCCCTCGGCCGCGCACCCGGCGTTCGTACGGATCGACAACCGGGCTGTGCGCAGCGCGCCGCTCGACGAGACCGTCCCCGACCCCAACCGGATGCGCTGGAACCCGCTGCCGCTGCCCGTACAGCCGACCGACTTCGTCGACGGCCTGTGGACCCTCGGCGGCAACGGCGACGCCCGGCAGCGCACCGGCATGGCCGTGCACCTCTACCGCGCCAACACCTCCATGACAGACCGGGTCTTCTCGGACTCCGACGGCGAACTGCTGATCGTCCCCGAGCAGGGCGGGCTGCTGCTGCGCACCGAGTTCGGCCTGCTGCGCGCCGAGCCGGGGCATATGGCCCTGATCCCGCGCGGCGTGCGGTTCCGGGTGGAGCTGCTGGAGGAGTTCGCGCGCGGCTACATCTGCGAGAACTACGGCCAACCGTTCACCCTCCCCGAGCTCGGCCCGATCGGCGCCAACGGCCTCGCCAACCCCCGCGACTTCCTCGCGCCCACCGCGGCGTACGAGGACCGCGAGGGCCCGGTCGAGGTGATCAACAAGTTCTGCGGCAACCTCTGGGCGGCGACCTACGACCACTCGCCGCTCGATGTCGTCGCCTGGCACGGCAACCATGTGCCGTACGTGTACGACCTGCGCCGCTTCAATGTGCTCGGCACCATCAGCTACGACCACCCGGATCCGTCGATCTTCACCGTGCTGACCTCGCCGACGGACACCCCGGGGCTGGCGAACGTCGACTTCGTGGTCTTCGCCCCGCGCTGGCTGGTCGGCGAGGACACCTTCCGGCCCCCGTACTTCCACCGCAATGTGATGAGCGAGTACATGGGGCTGATCGAGGGCGCGTACGACGCCAAGGCTGCCGGTCCGGGGGGATTCGTACCGGGCGGCGGCTCGCTGCACAACATGATGTCCGCGCACGGCCCGGACCGTGAGACCTTCGACAGGGCGAGCGCCGCCGAGTTGAAGCCGCAGAAGATCGATGACGGGCTGGCGTTCATGTTCGAGACCCGCTGGCCGGTGACCCTGACCGCACAAGCGCTCTCCGCCTACCACTTGCAGCGGGATTACGACGAGGTGTGGCAGGGTCTCGAACGCCACTTCCGCCCGTAGGAGCCCACGGCCGGCCCGCCCGTTGCCGGCCGGCCGAGGCACTCGTACCGCCCCGCCCGCAGCCCGTGAAGCAGGAGCACCTGCCGTGACCGCCTTCGCCCCCGACTCGCTCGTCCTGAACCGCAAGCTGCCGCTGTGGTACCAGGTCTCGCAGTCGCTGCGCGCCTCGATACTGGGCCGCCGCCCGGAAGAGCCGCTGCGGCTGCCGACCGAGGGCCAGCTCGCCGAGCACTACGGCGTGAGCGTGCTGACGATGCGCCAGGCGCTCAAGGAGCTGGAGGAGGAGGGGCTGATCAGCCGGCACCGGCGACGGGGCACGTTCATCGAGCCGACGGCGCAGCGCGGGGCGCCGGTGCGGCTGCTCGGCTCGGTGGACGCCATCGTGGCGCAGCAGTCCGGCGAGCACACCACGGTGCTGGGCCACGGGCCCGTGCCCGTACCGGCGGAACTCGCCGATTTCTTCCCGGACCTGGACGAGGTGGTGGAGTACCGGCGAGTGCGCTGCGACGGCAGCGGTGGTGAGCCGACGAACTGGGCGGAGAACGCGGTACGTCCCGAGCTGGCCGAGCGCATCGATGTCGCCGATCTGACGCGCTGGCCGATGACGAAGGTGCTGCGGGACGCGGTCGGGGTGAAGATCGGCCGGATCACCGACACGGTCGAGGCACGGCTGGCCGACCCGGAGACGGCCCGGCTGCTGGATGTACCGCTGCTCAGCCCGATCCTGCACTACACGGGTGTGACGTACGACGAGAGCGGCCGCGTCGTGGACGTGGCCCGCATCCGCTACCGCGGCGACCGGTTCTCCTTCACGGTGACCTTGCAGGCGTGACCGCCCGCATGACGCACCCTGTCCGCGACCTTCTCGCGAGCCGCCGCTCGGCGCCGAGTGGACGACGGTGTATCTGCGCGAGCAGCTCGCCACCACCCCGGCCACTGGCTACCGCGCGTGGGGCGCGCAGTGAGCGCCCGGCGGCCGGCGCCTGCCTTACGGTGCGCGTCGATGCGATCTTGTCTGATGACCTGGCGGTAATGATGCGCACCCGTATGACGGCGCCTGCGCCGTGTGTACCGCAATGCGTGGGCGATGGGCGTCTGCCCGGACGGTGTCGTGCCGGACATCCGCGCGTGTGACGCCGTCCCGCATGACTGGCGCCAGACGCCCGTCGGACACGCGAAGTACCGCGCAGGCGGGCGGGTGTCTTGTCAAACCATCAACGCATCGTCGCCGGTCAGAGCCCCTACGCGTCTCCGCGCTCTTCCGGCGTCAGCACGTAGGTACCCATGCCCGTCTCTGAGCGAGTCAGCCCCTCAGCGCGCACGGCTTCCATGGCTCGCTGAGCGGTGCTGTTCACCACTTCGAACTCAGCAGCCACTTGCACCACGCTGGGAATCTTGCTGCCGGGCGGATAGGTCCCGTCCTTGATGCGCTGAATGATCACAGCGGCAATCTGGGGCCACATCGCCCACGAAGGTCACCCGGGGCGCCGGCAGCCCGGCCGCCGCGCTCGCTATGGTCTTCAAACTCGCCGAAGCCGCCCAGACCCGCTGGCGCGCGGTCACCGCACCCCACCTCGTCGCCCTCGTCCGCGCGGGAGCCACCTTCGCCAACGGCCAACTCGTCGCACGCCCCGACGAACAGGCAGCAGCCGCCAAGTGATCCGGGGACGAGCCACGCGGTTCACTACGGGATGATCCTCCCATGGCGGATGTGATTTTCTTCGATCTGGACGGCACCCTGGTCGATCATCGAAGCGCAGTCTTGGAAGCGATCGGCCAGATCGTCCAGGCCGCACCGAACGCGATGGCTCCACCGGAGGAACTGGTGACGTTGTGGTGGACGCTGGAGTCGCGCCACATGCGGGAATACCTGGCCGGTCAGTGCTCCTTCGCCGAGCACCACCGACGCAGGCTCCGTTCCTTCCTGCCCATGCTCGGCGAGCCGGTCCCTGAAAACCCCGACCTTCTGGACGCCTGGATCGCCGAGCGCTACCTCACCGTGTTCGAGGAGTCCTGGCGGTGCTATCCCGATGTCCAGCCCTGCCTGGAGAGCCTGAAACGGCTTCCCCGAGGACCGCGTCTGGCCGTTCTCACCAACGGGGACCCCGAGCAGCAGCGCACCAAGCTCGCCCGCTTCGGCCTTCTCGAATACTTCGAAGCCATACTGACCCCGACCGAGCTCGGTGCGGCCAAGCCCGTCGCCTACGCCACCGCCTGCCGACGGATGCGGACGGACCCCGCGCAGGCGATCAACGTGGGCGACATGCTGGAAAGCGACGTAAACGCAGCCGCCCTCGCCGGGCTCACCGGCATCTGGCTGGACCGCGGCATCGACTTCGTCACCGGTGGACCATCGCCGACGGCAGACGAGACGGTCCTCCGCATCGAACAGCTCACCGACCTCCCCGACCACCTATCACGCACAAACGCCTGACCGGCTCTCACGGCCGTCGTAAGTGAGCTGACTTGACGGCACCGACCGCGCGCGGGCCCACGGTGCGAAGAACGACTAATGCGAGAGAGGGAACCGGTGAGCAACACCGATATCAACGCCGAGCCGGTCGACACGGGTGACGCCCGGGAGCTGCTGGAGGAATATCAGCAGGAGCTCTTCCAACGCTGGAGTGGTCCGCTGCTGCACGATCAAACCGAGGCGCCGGCGGCCAGCACGGGACTGGTCCCACCCGGCGGGCTGCTCCTTCTGGCGAGGGTCAACGGCAGCCCGGCGGGCTGCGTTGGCATCCGGGCGCTGTCCCCAGGCGTCGGCGAGATCAAGCGCATGTTCGTGCGGCCTGCATTCCGCGGCCAAGGGATCGGCCGGAGCCTGCTGACTGCCGTCGAAGCTGAGGCTCGCAAGCTTGGCCACACCCGGCTACGGCTGGACACCATGGAGGAACTCACCGAGGCTCGGAGCCTCTACGCCGCCTCCGGCTACATCGAGATTGCCCCGTACACCACCAACCCCTACATCCGGCACTGGTTCGAGAAGACCCTCTGAGTACACGCCTGTCGCGCGAGATCTGCTGCTACGACAAACGACACGAGCCGCATCCAGCCTCAGCAGGAGATCTGATCCACAGGAATTGACAATGACTCTAGTGGCTCCGGGAACGTCGGAGGGTCCTACGGGGCTTCGACGTTCTGCTCAGGTCAGCGTCACTCAGGCGGGTACGGATGGCTCAGCGCCACGGACTTTCCGTTTCCCCACTCAGTAGAGGTTGGGACTCAGCAGGGCGGTCATCTCCAGTCGGCAGGCTGATGCTCGACGGTCGGCTCGGTGCGGGATGTGGGCAGTTGGTAGACGAGCTGTGGTTTCGTACTTCATCCATTTGGAAGGCCGGGCATCACTGCGGTGATAGCGCGAGTGTCACGTATCGTCCGTGGTCCGGCCCGTGAGCCGGTCGTATAGGACGCGGCCCTCGGCGTGGACGCGCCACCGGTCCGGGTAGCTCATCGCGTCCAGTGGTGCGGGCGGGCTGGGAAAATCCCGGCGCTTCGCGCCGGATACGATGCGGGCGGCAGGGGGCGGATCGCCCGCCACTTTCACCGCGCCGGGGAGGGCGGCTGCGTGAGCGCACCACACGCCGACCGATGGAGCGGTCCCGGCATCGACGCCGACGGGGACCCACCCGCGGCGGACCGCCGGGCACCTTCCACCGGAACGGGCGGCACTCCCCCGCCGACCGCCACCCCCGCCGGGACGGCACACGGCGTCGGCCCGCTCGCTGACGCACCCCTCCTGAGCGACCTCATGCCGTGGTCCGTCGCGCCGCTGCACACAGGCCGCGCCTGGCCCCTGGCGCCCGACCCCGCATCGCTGCGGGCCCGCTGGGACACCCTCATGCGCGCCGAAGACGACCCCGCTCGCGAGGCGCTGTTCCAGCCGACGCGCTCGCGCGGCCTGCGCACCACCGTCCCCCAGCTGCCCGGTCACGCCTCCGCCACCGCTCCGCTCGCCGCGGAGACCGGCCCGTGCCCGGAGCCCGTACGGATCCTGCATGGGCCGTTCGACCGGCAGTGGATCCTCCCCGACCACCGGCTGATCGACGCGGCCCGGCCCGAGCTGTGGCGCGTCGCCGACGAGCACCAGATCCATGCCGTCGAGCCGGGCCACCTCCCGCAAGTCCCGGGCCCGGCGGTCGTCTTCTCCGCGCTGCTGCCCGCGAGCCCGCCCATCGCCGCCGCCCCGGCGAAGTCTGGTACGGGACGTCCACCGGCCGCCCGCCCCGGCCGGATCCGCCCGCTCTACCGCCGCCCCGGCGGACGCGAGCCCAACTTCGCACCGGGTCTGCTCGACACGCTCTCCCACCGCCTCGACCGTCCCGTGACGGCCCTCGACCTGCTCGCCTGGGTCGCGGCGGCGGCCCAGCGCCGCCCGGACGGCGGCTGCGCCGTACCGCTGACCGCATCCGCCGAACTCTGGGAAGCCGGGCGGGAACTGGGCCGCCGGACGCTGTGGCTGCACACGTACGGCGCGCGCTGCGGTGCCCATGCCGAGGACCGGCCCAAGCTGCCCGGCGGGCAGCGCCCGTACGTCCGGGCCGCCGTGCCCGCCGTGCCGCCACCGGCCCTGCACTACGACCCCGAGGAGCGGGCCCTCCACCTCGGGGAGGGCCGGATCTCCCCCGTGCCGCCCGCGGCCTGGGAGCTCCACGCGGGCGGCGTCCGCGTCCTGGAGCACTGGTACGAGCGCCGTACGGCCCCGGCCGCCCCCGGCTCGCTGGAGGCGATCCGGCCGGCCGCCTGGCCGAGGGAGTGGACCTCCGAACTCCTCGAGCTGATCACGGTGCTCGCGCTGCTCGCCGAACTGCGCCCGCGCCGACAGCAGCTGGCCGCGGAGTTGGCGAGCGGCCCGCGCCTCACCGCGGCCGATCTCCATCACGCCGGCGTCCTGCCCGCGCCCGCCGCGGCCCAGCGCCCGGCCTCCGTGCTCGACCATCTCGAGGAAGGCCCGAACGGGCAGTTCGCGCTGCTGTGAGTCCGAGATGGGGGCTGCTCGGTTCGCGGCCGACTGAGTGCCTGCCGAGCCCGCCCGCCGGGGCTGGCTTGCCGCGCCTACCGTACCGGCGACGGGCTGGCAGGAGGGCCGGGGCGCCCGGTTACCGGGTGAGGGCGTCCAGGGCTGCGTCGAGGCGGGAGGTGGCTTCGCCGGCCACGGGCTTCATGGCGTCGAGGCCGGTGAGGGTGACCATGGTGTTCGGGTCCAGGGCCTGGACCAGGGTGTGGTCGCCGTCGCGGCGGACGACGACGTTGCAGGGCAGAAGCAGACCGACGGTGCGGTCGGCTTCCAGCGCCTGGTGGGCGAGCGGCGGGTTCCACGCGCCCAGGATCAGGTAGTCCTCCATGTCGCGGCCGAGCTTGGCCTTCAAGGTGGCTTTGACGTCGATCTCGGTCAGGACGCCGAAGCCCTGACTGGCCAGTGCCTGGCGGACTGCGCCGACGGCGGCGTCGAAGTCGGTGGTGGCGAGGCGAACGGTGCGGTCGTAGGACACGTGCGCTGCTCCTTCGGCTGTGGGGGAAGACCCCGGCTCCTTGATACCCGGGCGGGGTACCCGGGGCTCTTGAAGGCAATGCCGGACAGGGGGCATTTCACCCTGAGAAATACCCCCGCGGGTATTGCTGTTAGAGTAAGGAAAGATACCCCCCGGGGTACATCGTTTCCGATCGTTCCGGGAAGGAGCCACAGCCGTGTTCTTCGTCGACACCCTGGAGTTCGAGGGCCTGGGCAACCGCAGTTACCTGGCCGGCGGCACCCGCACTGCGGTCGTGGTCGACCCGCCGCGCGATGTCGACCAGGTGATCGCCGCCGCTGCCGGGCTCGGGGTACGGATCGCATACGTGGCGGAAACGCACGTGCACAACGACTACGTCACCGGCGGTCTGGAGCTGGCCCGTCTCACCGGCGCCCGCTACCTGGTCCCGGCCGCCGCACATGTCTCCTACGCCCGCACTCCCGTCGCGGACGGCGACACGGTCACGGTGGACGAGAACCTGGTGCTGCGGGCGATCGCCACCCCGGGGCACACTCCTCACCACACCTCCTACGCGCTTGAGGAGGACGGGCATGCGGTGGCGGTCTTCACCGGCGGCTCGCTGTTGATCGGCTCGGTGGGCCGTCCGGATCTGGTGGAGCCGCGGCTGACCGAGCAGCTGGCCCGCGCCCAGCACGCCTCCGCTCACCGGCTCGCCGACGAGCTGGACGACGAGGTGCCGGTGCTGCCCACGCATGGTTTCGGCAGCTTCTGTTCCTCCTCGCAGGCCGAGGGTGATGCGACGACCACGATCGGCAAGGAACGCACGAGCAACGACGCGCTCACCCTGGACGTGGACACTTTCGTCGCCCGCACGCTGGCCGGCCTGGAGGACGTGCCCGCCTACTACGCCCACATGGGCCCGGCCAACGCCGCCGGCCCTGCGCCCGTTGACCTCACCCCGCCCGAGCCCGCCGATGCCGCGCAGATAGCCGAGCGTCTGGCGGCCGGTGAGTGGGTGGTGGACCTGCGCAGCCGAGTTGTCTTCGCCGAAGGTCATGTGGCCGGCTCGTTCAACTTCGAGGGAGAGGGCAAGCTCGCGACCTATCTGGCCTGGCTGATCCCGTGGGGCAAGCCCGTCACCCTGCTCGCCGAGACGCCCGCGCAGATCGCCGACGCGCAGCGGGAACTGGCCAGGGTCGGCATCGACCGCCCGGCCGCAGCCGCGACCGGCGACCCGGCGGGCTGGGTGCGGACAGGCGAGCAGCTCGCCTCGTTCCCCCGCGCGGCCTTCGCCGACCTGGCCGCCGCCCGCGAGCGGGGCGAGCACGTGGTGGTGCTCGATGTGCGCCGCGACTCCGAACGAGCCAAGGGCCATGTCGAGGGCTCGGTGCACATCCCGATCCACCAACTGCACGGCCGCCTCGGCGAGGTCCCGGACGGCACCGTGTGGGTGCACTGCGCCGGCGGGATGCGCGCGGCGATCGCCGCCTCCCTCCTGGACGCGGTCGGACGCCGGGTCGTCGCGGTCGACGACGGCTTTGAGGCCGCCGTTGACGCGGGCCTGACCGTCACCTGCCCCTGAACCCCCTTCCCTCACCCGCACAGTGAAGGCACGTGATGTTCCTCTTCCGCTTCAACCGCGGTCACAGCCGCCTTACCCCCGAACAGGCCCGCACCCGTACCAGTGACGGCACTGCTGTGCTGCTGGACGTACGCGAGGCTGCCGAGTGGAGGGCCGGGCACGCGCCCGACGCCGTCCACCTGCCGCTGACCCGCCTGCAGGCCGGATCCGCCCTGCCGGACACCGTGCAGAGCCGGCCGGTGGTAGCGATCTGCCGCTCCGGGCACCGCTCGCAGCAGGCCGCCAAGCTGCTGGCCTCCCGCGGCATCGACGCCGTGGACGTGGCCGGAGGCATGACCGCCTGGGCCAGGGCCGGACTGCCAGTGGTCGACGAGCGCGGACGGGACGGCCGAATAGCGTGAGCGCCCTGATCCTGGCCCTGACCGCGGGGGCCGTCGTCGGCCTGGCGCTCGGCGCCCTCGGCGGGGGCGGCAGCGTCCTGGCCGTCCCGGCCCTGATCTACCTGCTCGGCTTCACCCCCGCGGCAGCCACCACCGCAAGCCTGCTCATCGTCACCGCCACCTCGCTGACGGCCCTGTATGCCCACGCCCGCGCCGGCCACGTGCGCTGGCGGGCCGGAGCGGCGTTCGCCGCCGCCGGAATCCTGCCCGCCGCGCTGGCCGGAGCCGCAGCCGCCCACCTGCCCCAGGCGGTCCTCACCGCCGGGTTCGCCGTCATCGCCGCCCTGGCCGCAGCCCGCATGCTGCGACCGGCCACCACCGGAGCGGACAGCACAGACCGGCAGGTGCGCCCGGCGAAGGCGGCGGGAACCGGCGCCGGGCTGGGCGCTCTGACCGGGCTCCTGGGCGTGGGTGGAGGCTTTCTCGCCGTCCCCGCCCTGGTCACCGTCCTGTCCTTCGAGATGCAGGCCGCCGTCGGCACCAGCCTGCTGGTCATCACGGTGAACTCGCTGGCCTCCCTGGCCACCCGCTCCGGCGCCGCCATCACGCTCGACTGGGCGGTTATCGGCCCCTTCACCGCGGCCGCGATCCTGGGCGCCTGGGACGGCAAACGCCTCGCGGCCAAAGTCTCCGGCTCCCGCCTTCAGCAGGTCTTCGCGTGCCTGCTGCTGGCCGTAGCCGCCTCCATGATCATCGACGCGCTGACATGACCGGGATCTCACGCCAGGGAGAGAAACAGCTTCTCCAGCCTCGCCCGCATCTGCTCTCGGTCCCCGGCCGCCTGCCCGCCCTCGGCCACGCAGTGCTGCAGACCCGTGGCGATGATCGCGAACCCGGCCCGGTCAAGGGCCCGGGAGACTGCCGCGAGCTGCGTGATCACGTCCTCGCAGTCCCGGCCGTCCTCGATCATCTTGATGATCCCGGCGATCTGCCCCTGTGCCCGCCGCAGCCGGTTGAGCACGCTCTTCAGCTCATCGGCCGCCATCTCCAGCTCCACACATCCTCCTGGAATCGATACCCCCTCGGGTATTCTAGCCCCGTTCTGTACCGCATCCGAGAATCCGAGAAAAGGAACCTCCAGCACGTGAGCACCCCCGCCGCCCTCCACCCCGCCCAGGCCGCCGACGAGCTGGCCCAGTACACCGTCATCGACGTGCGCACCCCAGGCGAATACGCCGCAGGCCACATCCCCGGCGCCCACAACATCCCCCTGGACCACCTCCACACCGCCCTGCCCGCCCTCGGGACGGCAGCCGCCCGAGGCCGACTGCTGATGGTCTGCGCTTCCGGCAACCGCTCCGCCACCGCCTGCGAGCAGCTCGCCGCCGCCGACATCCCCGCCACCACCCTCACCGGGGGCACCACCGCCTGGATCCAGCAGGGCCACCCCGTCCGCCGCCACGCCACCGCCAAGGCCGCCTGGCCCATGGAACGCCAGGTCCGCCTCGCCGCCGGCTCCCTCGTCGTCGCGGGCCTGGCCCTGGGCACCCGCTACCGCCACGCCCGCTGGCTGTCCGCCGCCATCGGCAGCGGCCTGGTCTTCTCCGCCGCCACCAACACCTGCGGCATGGCCGCCCTGCTCGCCAAACTCCCCCACAATCAGCCCCGCACCACCGACCTCAACGCCACCCTCGACGCCCTCGGCCGGTAACGCCACCGACGGCCGTCACCTGGCGCGAGCAGACTCGTCAGCTCGGCGATCGCCTCCGGCGACGGCTTGAAGTAGCGGCGGACGTTCTCCGGCTTCTTGTGCCGCGACCGCAGATATTGGGGTGCCATCTGTGGAAGAACTTCACGACCGGTCTCGCCGTCGGCGCCCCGTCCGCCGTCTACCAGGACCGTCGAAGGCTCAGCGCACGATCTGACAACGGATGTTCCTCAGTCTCCGAGATCACCTGGCGTCCGTGCCCCGCACAGGGTAGGACCCTGAGCATGGACAACCCCGCACGGCCGCAGCCCCTCCCGCTGGAGGGCATCACCGTGGTCGCCGTCGAGCAGGCCGTCGCCGCTCCCTTCGCCACCCGCCAGCTCGCCGATCTGGGAGCGCGGGTGATCAAGGTCGAGCGGCCCGACGGCGGGGACTTCGCGCGCGGCTACGACACCGCGGTGCGCGGCCTGGCCTCGCACTTCGTCTGGGCCAACCGCGGCAAGGAGTCGATCACGCTGGATCTGAAGGACCCACGGGGCCTGGAGATCCTCGAGCAACTGCTGGCGGACGCGGATGTCTTCGTACAGAACCTCGCCCAGGGCGCGGCGGCCCGGCTCGGCCTGGACGCGGCCGCGCTGTGCGCCCGCCATCCGCGGCTGGTCGCCGTCGACATCTCGGGCTACGGCCCCGACGGCCCGTACGCCCACAAGCGGGCGTACGACATGCTCGTGCAGTGTGAGGCCGGGCTTGTCTCCGTCACCGGTACGCCGGAGCAGCCGGTGAAGGCAGGCATCCCGGCGGCCGACATCGCCGCCGCCATGTACGCGTTCTCCGGGGTGCTGGCGGCCTTGCTGCGGCGCGGGACGACGGGCCGCGGCGGCCCGGTCGAGGTCTCGCTCTTCGACTCGCTGGTGGAGTGGATGGGGCATCCGCTGTACTTCGGGTCGCACTCGGGCACGCCCCCGGCGCGCACGGGACTCGCGCACGCCGTCATCGCGCCGTACGACGCCTATCCGACGGCGGACGGGACGCTGGTGCTGCTGTCGGTGCAGAACGACCGGGAGTGGCGGCGGCTCGCCGAACAGGTGCTGGAGCGGCCGGAGCTCGCAGACGACCCCGCGTACGCCACCAATGTGGCGCGCACGAGCCACCGGGAGAAGACGGATGCCGTGGTGGGCCAGGCGCTGTCCGCACTGACGGCGGACGAAGCGGTGGAACGGCTGGAACGCGCGGGCATCGCGTGCGCGCGGCTCAACGATGTGGCCGAACTGGCCGACCACCCGCAGCTGGCGGCCCGGAACCGGTGGCGGGAGGTGGACTCACCGGTGGGGCCGCTGCCTGCCCTGCTGCCTCCGATCAACCTGCCCGGTGGGAAGCGCTCGGAGAGGATGGCCGGTGTGCCCGCACTGGGCGAGCACACCGACGCGCTGCTGCACGCCCTGGGGTTGACGGACGCGCAGATCAGTGCGCTGCGCCGGGACGGTGTGATCGCCTAGGGCCGGCAGGCCGCCCGGGCTGGGGAACCGCTGGGTGCCGTAGGGTCAGTCGCGGCTGCCGAACAACGAGCGACGCAGACGCCGCAGCGGCGCGAAAAGTGAGACACGCGACACGCGCGCGCCCCGGCCCGAGGTGGTGCGGGTGACGTCCCGGGAAGCTATCTCTCGCATCAGCAGGGTGGCCTCCTCCGCTTCGCGCTGCGGCGCGGCGGGACCGGCCAGCACGGCGAGATGGCGGTCGAGGCGCGTACTGGACGCGCTGCTTCCACAGGTGACGGCAGGCACCCGAGCCCTGCCGCGCATTGCTATCTGTTCCATGACACTCCCCACCCAAACGAGGCACCCGGCCCAGGCAGGTTAACCCTACCGTCCCGTTGCGTCACCTGTGCATCGACGCCATGCGGATTCACCGCCCCCGCAAGGGGGTTGACGCTCAAGATTCGAACCGGGTTGCCCGGAGCGGGTGGATCGGCGGCGGAGCGGAGGCCCCGACGGAGCCGGGGCCTCCGGCAGCTGGCCGCCGCGCGGGCCAGCGGTCAGGCGGCCGAGAAGACGGGCAGATAACCGCCGGACTGGCCCGCGGCGTTGGGGTGATAGGAGTTGTCCACGGGCCAGGTGACGCTGTGGATCCACGGAGCTGTGGTGCAGATCTCGTGACCGGCGAAGGTGGTGCGGACATCGCCGAAGGAAAAGCCGTGGTCCGCGGCGCGCTTGGCGATGGCGGCGTTGAGATCGTCGGAGGCGAGGTTGAGTGCCGCCCGCTCCTTCTCGCTGAGCCCCGCGATGCAGGTCCCGTTGAGCTTGTACAGGCGCGGATAGCCGAGGACGACGACGCGAGCGACGGGGGCCTTGCTGTGGATGGCCGAGTAGACCTGGTCGAGCTTGGCGGGCAGCGTGTTGGCGACATAGTCACGGGCCTGCTGGACGCGCTGCAGACAGGTGTTCTCCGAATAGAGCACACAGGTTGTCATGACATCGGAGAACCCGGCGTCGTTGCCCCCGATCGTGATGCTGACGAGTCCGGTGCCGGCGTTGAGGGGTCCGAGCTGGTTCGCCAGAACATCACCCGTACGGGCCCCGGAGCAGGCGGTGAAGGCGAACGACGCGGGCGAGTTCGCGGCGGCCCACAGGGCGGGGTAGGCGCGGGTGCTGCGCTTGCAGGCACCGCTGCCGCTGTCGTAGCTGCCCGCCCCAACGCCGGACGAATAGGAGTCGCCGAGGGCCACATAGCCGGGAACCGCGGCCTGTTCGGCCGCATGCGCCGCGCCCGCCCCGGTGAGAGCGAGCGCTAGGGAGAGAAGGGTTGCGGACGCTACGGCCGCATATCGGGACAGTTTCATGGAACCTCCCTTTAGCAGGATCTCTGCCACATCTGTCGTAGCAGCGCCCATCCAACTCCGGAAGTGTCCATGCCAAAATTAGCGGTGAATTCGCCTTTGTTATCTCCTTATCGGACCTACGAAATGACATGGCGTCATGCCCGACGTCCCGGAAGTCAGGCGTGACGGACCGTAAAACTTGGGTGCGCAGGCCCAGTCCGTGCCGGATCATGGGCGGCATGCGTCCCGTACGACCGTCCGACCGCAGGAGGCACCCCCTGGGCACCGATGCGACGCCCGATCACGATCCCGTGCCCGAGCCGGCCAAGGCCCATGAGGCACTGCCGTTCCGGGTGAAGCTGGACGACAGCGACTCCCCCGCCGATGTCGTGGACGCGCTGTTCCTCGGCCGGTTCGCGATCGGTGAGCAGCCCTACTCGCGGTCGCGCTCGATCGACCGGGTCAAGTCCGGGGCGCCGCTGCTGCCGCCCGCGGCGAAGGTGCTGCGCTCGGCGCACGACGACGACCGCAGCGCGGTACTCGCGGAGGGCGACGGCTGGACGCTGCTGGTGTCGCGCTGGAACCGCGGCGCGGATGTGACGGTGACGGCGGTCGACGACGAGCTCGCCGAGACCGTGCTGCGGCAGGCCGTCGACGGTGCCGAGGACGAGCCGGAACCGCAGCCGGAGAGCGTGTCGATGGGGTTCTGGTACATCTCCCCGCGGCGCGGGCCGCACCGCACCACCCGGCAGATCACGGCCGGTACGTGGGCGGACATCCGGCCCAACTACACGGCCCCGGTCGCCGACGCCATGGACCGGCTGATGAAGGTCACCCCGGACGACATCTCGGGCCGGCTGCTGCTCCTGCACGGGCCGCCCGGTACGGGCAAGACATCGGCGCTGCGGACGCTGGCCCGGTCGTGGCGCGACTGGTGCCAGGTGGACTGCGTGCTGGATCCGGAGCGGCTGTTCAACGACATCGGCTATCTGATGGACATGGCCATCGGCGAGGACGACAGCGCGGGTATGGGCCGCTGGCGGCTGCTTCTGCTCGAGGACTGCGACGAGCTGATCCGCGGCGAGGCCAAGCACACGGCGGGTCAGGCACTGTCGCGGCTGCTCAACCTCACCGACGGGCTGCTCGGCCAGGGCCGCAATGTGCTGGTGGGCGTCACCACCAACGAGGACCTGGAGCGGCTGCATCCTGCGGTGGTCCGGCCGGGGCGCTGCCTGGCCCGGATCGAGGTGGGGCCGCTGACGCGGCGAGAAGCGGTGAACTGGCTGGGCACGCCTGAGGGCATCGGACGCGAGGGCGCCACGCTCGCGGAGCTGTACGCCCTGCGCCACGGCACGGGCCCGGCGTCGGTTCCCGCACCGACGCCGGGAGCGGACGCGGGGCTGTATTTGTAGTTCAAAACACCCGGCGCGCCAGGTCGATCAGATCCGTGATCCCCAACCTGGGCCTTGTTGTGTCGTTGACCGAGGCAGCCCCGGTGCTGGGCTTCACAACTCCGAATAGGCGGCACGCAGCGCGTCCTGAACCGCCGCCAGGGCGGCGGCCCGGTCCAGGCCCAGACGGCGGGCGCGCTGGGCGTAGGCCGCGGCCGCCGCGGCCGCCTCGCGTTCCGCCGCTTCGCCCGCGGCCGCGATGAACGTGCCGTGGCGGCCTCGGGTCTCGATCACCCCGTCGGACTCCAGCGCGCGATACGCCTTGGCGACCGTGTTCGCCGCCAGCCCCAACTGCTCGGCGAGCCCGCGTACCGTCGGCAGCTTGTACCCGGCCGGTAGCGCCCCCGACCGCGCCTGGTCGGCGATCTGGGCCCGTACCTGCTCGTACGGCGCGTCGGCTGCGCTGGAGTCGACGGTGACCTTCAGGCTCACGGGGGTTCTCCTCGGAGTGTCGCTGTGCTGACACGGTTTGTCGCACCCATTGTCTGGCAGGCCCGGCTGACGACACGCCGTGGCACGTGGGCGCCGCGTTGCGCCCCGGCGCGCTCGGCCGCCACCGCGGCGCCCTACTGGGCGCATTACGCCTCGCTGTTATGTGACCGGGAGCGGCACCGCCCGTTCCGGCCCCTTCGGGTCGTACGCGATCGAGTCCCCCGACCGATGCCAGTGCAGCACGAAGCGGTGGCCGGCGCGGTAGGCCTCCAGCCCAACCCTGCAGTAGGCGACCATGTCGTCCGGCAGGCCGTCCAGCGGAAACCAGTCGAGCTGCGAGCACTTGTCGGGCTCGCGGTTGACCGGCTCGCCACCGGTGCCATACGCGGCCTCGAAGAACCAGCCCATCCGGGGCTGCCCATCCGGCCCGCGGTGCTGCATCACGAGAGCCACCCGCAGGTCCTCCGGTACGAGATCGATGCCGATCTCCTCGCGTGCCTCGCGCACCATGGCCTCGCGTACGTCCTCCCCGTCCTCGGCATGCCCGGACGGGGCGTGCAACAGACCATCGGCGTAGCCAGTGTTGGCACGGCGCGCCAGGAGAACGTCGTCCCCACGGCGCAGAATCAGATGGACGTCCACCACCTCGCTGTGCCGACGGGTCGGCGTGGGGTGCACCACCATGGCGTACCGCTCGTCGTCCACCGCCCGGCCCCACAGCACCGGGTCACCGGACAGCCGCTCGCAGTGGACCCGCGTGGCCAGCGGGGCGACGGCTTCGGCGAGCGCGTCGGCGGGAATGCCCACCGGGCTCTCCGGGCCGCCCCACACGCCCTCGATGAGAACCAGCCGTCCGCCGTCTCGCAGCAGTCCGGCCCAGCGCCCCAGTACGGCGGCCGGGTCCGGCAGCGCCCACAGCACGTGCCGGACCAGGACCACATCGAACGACCTGCCCGCCACGGGTGGTTCAGCGGCATTCCCGACGAGGACTCGCGCGCCCGTCCCGGCGAGCTTGTCCCGGGCCCGCTCCGCCATCCGCGGGGATTGGTCCACGGCGGTCACCCGATGTCCGGCTTCGGCCGCCAGCAGTGCCAGGCTGCCCGTACCGCAGCCGAGGTCGAGGACGTCGGACGGCGCTGTGGGAAGCCATTGCGCGAGCCGTGCCGCCCAGGCCGACCGTACGGCTGGGTCGCGCAGGCCGTGGTCGGGTTCGTTGTCGAAGTCCGCCGCGGCGGCATCCCAGTACGCGGCTGTCACTGCCGTCCTCTCACTCATGACGGGATCATCACAGCCGCCACTGACAATCAGGGGTGCCGCCCGTGGCAGTCAGAGGCGCTTGCGGTAGTGGATGCGGTCGTACGGACCGTCCTGCCGACGCTCCGTCACCTCGTAGCCGTAGCGCGGATAGATCTCTTGGTTCTCCCACATCAGTGCGTTCGTATAGAGGCGGATCTCGGGCAGGCCGCGCTCACGCGCGTGCGCCTCGGTGAAGGACAGCAGCCGCCTGCCCAGGCCGCGGCCGTGCGCCTCGGGGTGGACCGCGATGCTCTCCAGGTAGAGGTGGTCCTCCTCGGGAACGAGCACCAGCACCCCCACCACCGGATCGCCGGTCACATAGACACGACCGGCTGCGATATCGGCCGCGTGGTCCGCGTCCATCGGGGCGGGACGGATCCCGATCCGGTCGAGGTAGGGGTGGTAGGCGGCGTCGGTGACCGCCTTGACGGCGGGTGCGTCGGCGGGCGTCGCGGGGCGGATCATCTCGTTCACAAGCGATTATCCTGCCCGGACGGGCGTGCGGCGGCCAGGCCCATTGCGCGGTGCCGTTGCCTGCGGGCGGCGAGGCGAGCGGTGGGGTCCTGGGCGCGCAGGGCGGCCAGTTCGCTGCCGAGCACGGCACCGAGGCGGGCGAGGAACGCGCCAGGGTCGTCCGCCGCATCCCCATCCCCGCCCGCATCCGGAGCCTCCTCGACAATCCGGTCGACGATGCCATGGGCGAGGAGGTCGGCGGAGCGCACGCCCTGGCGGTCGGCGACCTCGTACGCGCGGTCGGTGGTGCGGTACAGGATCGCGGACGCCCCTTCGGGCGGCAGCGGAGACAGCCAGGCGTGCCGCGCCGCGATCACCCGGTCGGCGGGCAGCAGCGCGAGCGCGCCGCCGCCCGCGCCCTGGCCGAGCAGCAGGCACAGCGTCGGCGCGGGCAGGCTCACCAGGTCGGCGAGGCTGCGCGCGATCTCACCTGCCAGACCGCCCTCTTCGGCCTCGCGCGACAGCGCGGCGCCCGCGGTGTCCACCACGGTGAGCAGCGGAAGATCGAGTTCGGCGGCGATCCGCATTCCGCGGCGGGCCTCGCGCAGCCCGCCGGGACCGAGCGGGGGCGCCGCCTCGCCGATGCGGTCGTGGCCGAGAACGACGCAGGGAGTGCCGCCGATCCGGGCCAGCGCGAGGAGCAGCCCGGGATCGTGCTCACCGGCCCCGGTCCCGCTGAGCGGGGTGACCTTGCGTCCGGCGACGTTCAGCAGCTCCCGTACCCCGGGTCGCTCGGGACGCCGTGATCTGCGGATCGACTCCGCGGTGGGCGCGACGTGGGGTGGGGCGGCCGGCACGGCGGGCGGCGGTTCCTCCGCGACGGCGGGGACATCGCCGCAGAGCACGTCCAGCGCCCGCGCCGCGGCGCCCCCCAGCTGCGGGACCGGGAGGACGGCGTCGACCAGCCCGTGGGCCAGCAGGTTCTCCGCGGTCTGGACGCCGGCCGGGAACTCCTCCCCGTACAGCGCCTTGTGCACCCGGGGGCCCAGGAAGCCGATGAGCGCGCCCGGTTCAGCCGCGGTGACATGGCCGAGGGAACCCCATGAGGCCAGCACTCCCCCGGTCGTCGGGTCGCGCAGATAGACCAGATAGGGCAGTCCGGCGGCCTTGTGGGCGGTGACGGCCGCGGTGACCTTCACCATCTGGACGAAGGCGACGGTGCCCTCCTGCATCCGCGTGCCTCCCGAGGCGGGCGCGGCCAGCAGCGGCAGCCGCTCGGCCGTGGCGCGTTCCACGCCGCGTACGAGCCGCTCCCCCGCCACAACGCCGATCGATCCCGCGAGGAAACGGAACTCGCAGGCCACGACCACCACCGGGCGTCCCTCGATCCGCCCCTCACCGGTGATGACGGACTCGTCCAGGCCGGTGCGCTCGCGGGCGCGTTCGAGTTGCTCGCGGTAGTCCGCGTCCTCGGTGGTGACGCCCACAGGCTCGTCCCAGCTGCGCCAGCTACCTGGATCGACAACGGTTTCGATCAGCCGCAGCGCCGGGCTGCCATGGCTCGGTCCGGTCATGGGGACACCCTGCCACGGCAGCAAGTGCAGCGGCTTCTTAATGATCGCTGTGCGCTGCCTTAAGCGGACCGTAAGGTGCTCGCGGCCTCCCTGTGCAGGTCAGGGGAGGCCGCGAGCAGTCTCGGCGCTGTAGGGAGCCAAACTGGGAGCCACCGCAGTTGAATCATGCGGGTTGACTCGGGTCCGTATCGGCGGAGTCCTCCTCGTCCTCTCCGAAGATGTCGTCCATGGCTTCCGTGCCTTCCGTCACGACGGGCCGCAGCTGCTTGCGGTAGACCTTCTCAGTGGTCTGGCTACCGCTGTGGCCGACCACGCGAGCGATGACCTCGATCGGGATGCCGTGGTCGGAAAGCAGCGAGACAAAACTGGTCCGAAGTTCGCGTGTCGTCCACTCGTGGGGCTTCTCGAACCCAGCCGCCTTGACTTCTCCGGCTCGGGGATCAACAACTCCCTAATCCAGCAGCCGAAGCTGATGCACCCGGCGCAGAACGTCAGGAGACGAGGTCGCGGTACAGGTCCGGTCGTCGCTGGTCGAGCAGGGGGTAACGGTTGCGCATGGTGTCGATCAGGCCGAGGTTGAGGTGGCTGGTGACGACTCCTTCGACATCGGAGGCGGTGGCGATGACGGTGCCCCAGGGGTCGGCGATCATGGAGCGTCCCACAAAGCTGATGCCGCTTGCGGGTTCCGTTCCTACCTGCCCGGATGCGACGACGAAGACCTGGTTCTCCGCTGCGCGGGCGCGGATGAAGAACTCCCAGTGGTCGAGTCGTGGACTGAGGAAAGCGGAAGCACAGACGATGATCCGTGCCCCCCTCAGGGTGAGCACCCGGTAGACCTCGGGGAAGCGGAGGTCGGAGCACACGGTGACGCCGAGGGGCCCGATTCCGGTGTCGAAGACCGGCAGATCATAACCGGCTTGGACCTTGTCGGATTCACGGATGCCTCCTTGGATGTCGACGCGGTTGGGTGCGTCGAACAGGTGAGTCTTGGCGTACGAGCCGATGATGCGCCCGTCCGGGCCGATGACGGGGGTCAGGTTCTGACAGCGGCCATCGGGGAGCCGGGCATACAGCGAGCCGACGATGTGCAGCTGGTGCTCTTTGGCTTTCGCCGCTAGCAGGTCGGTGCTGGGGCCGGGGACGGGTTCGGCGATGTCGCGGTAGCGGGTGGGGGTGGAGTAGCCCAGGCCGGTCCACACCTCGGGCAGGACCACGAGTTGGGCGCCTTGAGCCGCGGCTGTGTCGATCAGGCCGAGGCAGGTCTTGACGGTGCCGTCCTTGTCCTCGTCGCGGGCGGTGAACTGCACGCAGGAGACGGTCAGGGTGTCCATGGTCATCGGGTTGCCTGCGCTTCCTGGGTCGGGTTGGCGGATTCCTGTGTTCCCGCAGCGGCGTCGGCGGCATCTTCGGTGTGCACCAGGGAGCTGCGGTAGGACTCGGGCAGGCGGACGGCGACGGCGAACACGCAGGCCGAGAGCACCGCCATGTAGACGGCGGGGGCGAGCAGGCTTTCGGTGACCTCGACCAGCCACGTCCCGAGCAGCGGGGCGGTCCCCCCGAAGACCGCGTAGGCGCTGTTGTAGCCGATTGCGGAGCCGCTGTAGCGGGTGCGGGTCGGGAACAGCTCGAGGAACACGATGCCCACAGGGCCGAAGAACACTCCAAGGGCGAGGGCCAGCAGGCTCTGGCCGGCGATGGCCGTGGCCAACGATCCTGCGCTGGCCAGCAGGTAGGCCGGGATGGCCAGGAGGGCACTCAGTGCGGCGCCCAGCATCATGACGGGGCGTCGCCCGATGCGGTCCGACAGCAGCCCGGCCAGCGGCATCGTGATGAAGGCGACGGTGAGCGCGATGCTGTTGGAGATCAGTGACGCGTTGCTGTCGAGGCCGACCGACTCGGACAGGTAGGTGGCGAAGTAGCCGGTGAGGGTGTAAAAGCCCAGCCCGGACAGCGCGGCCATGGCGAAGGAGAACCCCAGTGCGCGTCGGTGCTCGCGCAGCACCGTGGCGATCGGGGCCTCAGACACCCGGTGCGCCGACTGAGTGGTCCGGAACGCGGGAGACTCGGCAACGCGGGTGCGGATGTAGAGGCCGACCAGCGAGATCACGCCGCCGAACAGAAACGGGATCCGCCAGCCCCAGGACTCGTAGCTCGACGGACTGAGCGTGTTGGTCAGCAGCAGCACGAACAGGGCGGCGAAGACCGCCGGAAGGTTGGCGAAGGAGTAGGTGAACCCGACATACATCCCCCGGCGGTGGTCCGGTGCGTGCTCGGCAACCAGGGCGTTGGAGCCCATGGCCTCGCCACCGGCGGACAGCCCCTGCAGCAGGCGGCAGACGACCAGCAGGATCGGTGCGGCCAGGCCGACCTGTGCATAGGTCGGCAGCAGACCCACTGCGGCAGTGGAACCGCCCATCAGCAAGATCACCGTAGCCAGGACGCCCCGCCGCCCGAGCTTGTCGCCCAGATGGCCGAACAGCAGCCCGCCCACCGGGCGCATCACGAAGCCCACCGCGTAGACCGCAAAGGTCGACAGCAGGGAGGCGACACGGTGCTCGGCGGGGAAGAACAGGGTGGCCACCACCGAGGCGGCATAGGCGTAGACGACGAAGTCGTACCACTCGACGAATTGGCCGATGGCCGCGGAGACCACTACACGCCGTCGACCGGAGTGGTCCGCGTCGTGGGAGCTGGCCGAGGTGGCAGGAGATGTGCTCATTTGGATCCTCCGGCGGTGGAAAACACGGCAGTTGCGCGGGGCTCGTCCGGGCTGCCTGGGTGTTCGGGGGAGGGCGGGTCTGCGGGTGTCCGGTCTCCGGCAGCCGCTTCGGACGACCTGGGCGACGCGGCCACCACGCGGTAGCGCCGATGTGCCAGAGACGGGACCATTTCGCGTACGTGGCGCAGGTGTGCGGGATCGAGCCGGTGTACGGCCACTCCCTCGGCCCCCACGCAGGTGGCGGCGGTGAGCCCGAGGGGGTCGAGGATCATGCTCAATCCGGCCGAATGCGGGGGTGGCTGGTTGGAGGCGAGCACGTAGCAGGTGTTCTCTATGGCCCGAGCGCGCAGGAGTGCCTCCCAGTGCATCTCCTTGTGCGGCCCGGCGACCCAGGCCGAGCTGACCACGAGCACATCGGCGCCACGGTCGACCAGGGCGCGGGCGATCTCGGGGAACCGCAGGTCGTAGCAGTTCAGCAACCCCAGGGTGAAGTCGCCGACTGTCACCGTGCACAGCTCGGACAGGTCCGGATAGGTGCGCGCCGCCGTCACCTTGTCCGACTCTCGCCAGGAGAACGCGTCGAACAGGTGCACCTTGTCGTACCCGGCCCGCAGCGAGCCATCGGGGCCTACCACGATCATGCGGTTGTGCGGCGGTGCGTCGGGCACGGGGGCGAACACGCCGACGATCACTGTCGTTCCCGTCGTCGTGGCGACCTTCGACACTCCGTCGATGAACTGCTCGCTGGCCCCCTTGGCGGCGGCGGCGAGTTCCTCGGAGGGAACGTCCCAGGCATACATCGAGGCCTCCGGGAAGGCCACCAGTTCCGCGCCCTGGGAGGCGGCCGCCGACGCGAGCTCCTCGACGCGGCGCAGGTTCGCTCCTACGTCGGTGTCGGCCGCGAACTGGGCCACGGCCGCGCTGAACCCGCCCGGCGCCGTCACGGAAGGGCTTGTCCGAGTCAAGAGCACACCCCTGTCAAAACGTTTTGAATCAAAACCTTTCGCATACCATGGCCGCAGCAGGTCGGCCGGTCAAGACCCCGAACGCGGGTGACCTCGAGAAGCACCAGAAGTGAGGATTGATGGCCAGGCTGTCCGACGAGGCGCCGCCACCGCAGCGGGTCACCATCCGCGATGTCGCCGAACGCGCGGGGGTGTCCATCAGCACGGTGTCGCACGCCTTGTCCGGCCGCCGAACCATCTCTGCAGCCACCAAGGCGCGCATCCTCCAAGCCGCGAAGGACCTGGGTTACGGCGCCAACCCGCTGGCCCGATCGCTGCGCACCGGACGATCGGGCATGGTCGGGCTGATCCTGCGTCCCCGGGACGCGGTGCACGGGTCGCTCCACAGGACCGAGACCTTCACCCGGCTCTCCGGCGCCATCGCCACCGCGGTGCTGGAACACAAGATCGGCCTGGTCCACGTGCCCGACATCCTGGACCCTGCCGCGCCCCGCGTGCCGATGGACGGCTGCATCGTCGCCCACCCCTATGGGCAGGATGAGGTGCTGGAAGAGCTGCTGAGGCGCGATGTCCCCGTGGTGACCGTGGAAGAGGACCCCGACCGGCCCGACTTCCCCTGGTCGGTCCTGCTGGACCACACCAGGGCCGTCACGACGCTGCTTGATCGTCTGCGTGACCAGGGCGCCCGGCACATCATGCTGCTGACCGGCACCGAGGACAACGCCTGGAACCGCCGCTCCCGCGAGGCCTACCTGGCCTGGACACGCCGGCACCGTGCCCGGCCCCACCACGAATCCCTCTACGAAGGCGAGGGGGTGCAGGGAGCGGCACGCCTGATCACGCCCATCCTGCGCGGCAAGCAGCGGCCGGACGCCATCATCGCGGCGGCCAGCCGATTCGCCGCGGGTATCGCGGACGCCGCCGACGACCTCGGCATTCGCATCCCCACCGAACTGATGCTGGCGTCACTCACCGACAGCGAATACACACGCGGACACAACCCACCCATCTCCGCCGTCGACCTCGTCCTCGAAGACCTTGCCGTTGCAGCAGTCGACTTGATGCTGCAACGGTTGGCAGGCAAACCCGCACCCGCCCAGCCCCCGATGCTCCAACCAGTCCTGCACTGGCGTGCGTCCACAATCCGTTCCTGACGCTTGACGTTCTTGCCGCCTTAAG